>NZ_JBAKHL010000054.1:0-44684 GCF_036902715.1 Micromonospora sp. CPCC 205546 | reverse complement strand
CGGGGCATCGGGTTTTGGTCGATTTGCTGTCTTACCTGGAGCCTCGCCCTCATCGATCCCCGGGCTACGCACACCGCCCCTGACCTGCAAGGTCAGGATGAAAAAGGCTCAGTACAAGCCCCCCGCACGACCACCGCCCGAGACGGGCGGACCCCGCGCACCGCGACGACCGGCAACCCGTCCGCGCGCACCCCGACCCGCCCGGTCATGAGTGAGCCGATCTTGGTTGCCGCCAGGAGATCGGCCCACCCATGTCCGGGCGGTCTCGCCGTCTACCACTGCCCAGAGTGGAGGAACCATGACCGCCCCGACGATCACCCGCCGCACCACCGCGACCCGGCCCCGGCCACTGACTGACGAAGCCACCACCGCGTTCCGCGCGAACGTGGCCGACTACCTGGCGCACCGCGCCGCCCGCCTGTCCCGATAGGGCAGCCCCCCGCACCGCGTGTATGCGACACACACGGCGCGGCCAGCAACACCGAAAAGCCAACGCCCCGGGCGTTGTGGGAGGTCGCATCTCCCACAACGACCGGGGCGGTTTTCGTTGCCCTGCAACCGATTAGAGGTGACCCCGTGGACGCATACCGATACGGCGACGAGATGACGCCGGCCGCCCGCTCCGCAGCCTGGGCCATCGAGACCTGGCTAACCGACCTGGAAACGTTCCGCTGGCTGATCGGCCGGTTCACGGAAGGCCCGGCGCTCTTCGAGGCGTACCTCTCCACCCTGGAAACGCTCAACTACGACGCTGACCCGGTGCTGATGACCGGTGCCCCCGGTGGCATGTTCGCCGACACGCAGATGATCGGCGCTCGCGTGGCCGTCAAGCGCGGCCCGGCCGTTGGCGAGATCATGCCCGCCGGCCGCAAGACGTTCGCCGCCGTCGCACGCGAATACCTCATGAGCGCCGTAGTCCACGGGAAGCGCGGATGGATGGGCATGCATCTCTGGCGGGGTGCCCCGATCTACACCGACCGCACCCGCCGCGAGCGCCTGATCATGCGCGACCGCACGTACACCCGGCCCGGCGATCGTCCGCTGTGGGAGCGGCTGTGATGCGGCAGCTCATGCACACGCTCGCCCGCCTGGCCGCTGCGTGCCTGGCACCGTCGCCGCTCGGCCGCCTGACGCCGCAGACCTGGAGGGCCCCCGTTGAGCGCCGCTCTACACCCGCTTGGAGTCTCCCCGATGCCTAACCCGCTGACCGCCATTCACGTCTCGCCCGAGCGCCGGCACGAGCTGATGATGGCATCCGACTTCCGCTGTGAGGCCAACGGATGCGGCCACCGGGCCGCGTACGTAGCGATCCTCTCGACCGGCGAGATCGGCACGGCGTGCGGCGTCTGCGCCACCCCGCCCCGCGCCACCCTCGGGGTGGCCGGATGAACAACCGTGACCGCCGCCGGGCCGCCGAGTTCGCAGCCCTGATGGCCGCCCGCGACGCCCGCGCAGCCGACCCCCGCAACGTCCGCCACGCCGCCCGCAACCGCGACGAGTGGCAGCGCCACCGCGCGCACGTCTCGCTGTGGCCGGTCCCCGGCTGCCTCGTCTGTGAAGAGGCCACCCGCGACCACGACCCGTTCGCCAACTGATCCACCACCGCCGCCGGTCGGTCACCGGCTACCCCTCGCTCGGAAACGCGGAGACGCCCGAGCAACGGAAGAGTTCCCCCGTGTCTAACGTCCAGTTCCCCAACCTCGACACCGCCGTCACGCAGACCAGCCAAGGCACCGAGCACCTCGCCAAGCCTGGCCGCCGCGCGCCGCACCTGCCGCCGTTCGTTGACGAGATCGCCGCCGAGGTGCCCGAGGTGGCCGCCGCGCTCGACAAGCTGACCGCCGCCGTTGAGGCACTGGAGGCGTCCGCCGACAAGATGGACGACCTGGCCGACGAGTACGCCGACGACAAGGCCGAGGTGAAGGCCGCCGCGCTGGCCGGCAAGGTGAGGCAGCCCAAGCCGGACGTGTTCTGGGAGGCCCGCCGCGATGAGATCATCGCCGCGCACCGCGCCCTGATGCCGCCGGCTGTGAACGCTCAGTTTGCGCTGGTCGAGGTGGTGACCCCGTACGTCGAGGAGCGCAAGGAGCGCGACCGGGACGAGATCCGCAAGATGGCCGACCGGCTGGCCGTGCTGATCCTCCGGTCGACCAAGTACAACGCGCACACCAACGTCGTTGACGGCTTCCGGCGTCTGGGCAGCGTGGATGACCTCCTGCGCGCGCTGCGTGTGATTGCGAGTGGTTCCTGATGAACCAGCGATACGACGCCGCCGGCCACCCGATGACCGAAGCCGAGGCCGCCGCCTGGGATGCCGAGGTGGCCGCGACCGCCGCCGCCATCCGGGCCGAGCAGGAGGCCGCCGAGCAGCCCGAGCTTGCGCGGTCCGCCGAGGACATCCGCCGGATGGCCCGCCAGATCCGAGGCTATGAGAGCGGAACGCCCGACCACATCGCAGAGATCGTCAAGCAGATTCGGGGGCCGTTCTGATGAGCAAGCAACGCCACGACATCGGTTGGAAGAAGGCCAACCGCGAGGGTGCGCCGACCTGAGGCCGCGCCGCCGCCGAGCGACGCAAGGCAGCCAAGGCCGCTCGTGCGGCTGTCCTGCTGGCCCGTGTGGAGACAGCGACGCTGGCCGCCGAGTGGGACGAAGAGTTCCACATCCGCGAGCGTGCCCGCGCCGCTGGCGTCCTGGTGGCCGAGGAGCCGCAGCGGGCCCCCGAGCCTGAGCCGCAGTCGGTAACCCCCACGCGGGCGTGCCGCCACTGCGGCGAGCCGTTCCCGGTGCAGGGGGAGGGCCGGTGGCGCTACTGCTCCAACGCCTGCCGCGCCGCCGACCGCCCGAGTGCGCCGCCCGCGCAGGGGTCGATGCGTGACCGCCCGCATCGGACCCTGCTGGGCAGCAAGTGAACAACCCGGCCCCCGCCATTCCGACCGCCCTGGGGAGGTGAACGCGATGAATCTGGATTACGCCATGGCGAATTTCTTCTATGCCGTGGAGAGGTCCGGCCGGTCCCGTACCGTCCGCCGGGCCGGCATGACCGACGGGGAGTATTACCGTGCCGAAGTAGCGGCAGGCACGCCGGAGGAATTGGCCCGGCGACTTGCCGGCCTGCCCCCGATTGAGCAGGGTAGCGACGAGAATGCGTGAGTAATGTGGTTGGTGTGTGTGCCTTGTTGCTTATCGGCAAGGCGCACACATCGATACGCCTTTGCCCACGCTGTCGACGCCGCACCATTCTTGCAGGCGAGCTAATGTGTGCTGTTTGCTGGTATGAATTGCAGTTGAGCTAATTAGCTAATGGTAAACGTGCAAGCGAACGCATCACATCGTTCCTTTATGGAGATGTGCGTGTGCGTTCGCCGCGCTGCGCGAGCAGTCGCGCAGGGGTGGGGGCCGCCTTCCCTCCACCCCCACCAAAGCCCTCCCGGTAGGCATGGCGCGTTACTGTCGGCCCGAATCTGTTTGGCATTACCAAAAACCCAAAAACCATTCCATAGAAAGGAAATGGGCATGAATGCGAACCACGGTGGAGGCGCCGAGCCTGGCCATATCGACCCCGCAACCGCTACTCGACTCGCCCAGCTCGCCGGCCGTCGCTCCCGATTGATCATGCGCCACATCACCGGCGCCGGCCAACAATGTTGTCGAATTGGGCAGTGGCCCAGCGATAACGCGGACCTTTTCACGCTAGACATAAAGGAGCTAACCGGCACCGCGGTCGCTATGGAATGGGGCACCGAGCGCGCTGAGATTGGCAGCCTCAGGGACATCGTCCATATGGCAATCCGTCCGCATCGTTTGATTATGCCCGGCCGGCCGCTTATGACGACGATCCCGAGAAATTGGCCGCGATTGCCGAGCGCGAGCTACGTGAGGAAATGACCGTCCGGTCGGTCGCCTGGCAAGCGTCGTACAAAGCATCCACTTTTGCCCGAGCCGTGGAGATGCGCCGCGCCAACCGACGGGAGGCCCTGCGTGGACACTAGGCACTGCCCACAGTGCAACACCGCCCGCTCGCTGTCGGCGTTCGGCACCGACCGGCGCACCCTCGACGGCTTCCGCCGGCTGTGCCGGTCGTGCCGTGCGGAGAATCGGCGCATCCACACCACCACCCAGCGCAACCTGAGCCGCCGGGACCGCGCCGCATGAGCCGCCCGGACGATCCCGTCCAGAGACCGGCCCGGCCCGATCGGACCGGTCAAGTGACCGCCCCTGCGCCGGCCGCCCGGCACTGCCCCGGCTGTGATCGGACGCTGCCGCCGGCCGCGTTCGGCCGCGACGGACGCACGGCGGACGGATGGCACCGCTCATGCAAGACATGCCGCCGGCTGCCCGCCCGGCAAGCCCGCATCCGGCACGGCGGCGCCCGGCCGAGCTAGGGAGGCGCCCGCCGACCCGCCCCGCACGGTCAACGGAATCCGTCGACCGTCCCGTCGTCACGCCGTCCCGCCGTCCCGCGCGCACCGCCGCGCCCCGCCATCGTGACCGAGATGATGACCGCCATTCGCGCGCTGCCGGCCACCGAGCTGCCCCGGGTCGTGGAGACGTACACCGCTGGCGCATGCGCGTGCGAGGGTGGCGCGGTCGACCCCGACGACGCCGGGCACTGTGCATTCTGCCGCGTGCCGAGGCCGGACCACCGCCGGTCTGCTAATTAGGCCCGACGGACCACGCACTCATCTGCCGATGAGCGAGTATCTTGCGGGTCGCTCTGGTCTCGGAGACGAGGCGGCGGCACGGTAGGAAGCACTCATGTCGTGTCCGGATCGGCGGGCCGGTCTGCGTGGGGACGCGGTGGACCGATTCGACGTTTACTAATCTGCGGCGTCTTGTTCTCGTCGATCGACCGTTCTTCGAGCACCTTCACGAGGGCCGAAGCGGTGAGGGCCACAGGCCGATCATCGTCGTGGGCCAGGTGCCGCAGGACGTTCAGCGCAATGGTCCCCGGCATCTCGGCGAGTGCCTGAGCCAGTCGCATCCGCACCGCCGAGTCCGCGGTGTGTGCGGCGAGTTCGTCGACCAGCGCACCCATGATCCGGTCTGCCCACTTCGCGTCCCGCGCCAACGTTCCCAGCAACTCGGCCGCCTCGACATCGTTCGGGCCCTCGACCACTATGCCGAGGAGCGTCGGCACGGCTCGGGTCACGCCCCGTGCACCAAGTGCGAGAGCAGCATGTCTGCGGATCGTCGTGTCCGTGTCCCCGAGCGCGTCCGTGAGCGTCGCGGTCGCCTCGTCGTCGGGTAGCTCGGCGAGCGCCAGGACCGCACGCCGTCGGACATCAACGCCGTCGGAGGCCATGCCGGATGCCAGGCTCGCCACACGGTCACCGCCGGCCAGCGCGAGGGCCCACCGCAGGGCCCCAGCAACGTTCGGATCGGATTCGGCGAGGACCGCCTCGGTCAGCACCTCGACGGGAACCGACGCGTGCTCGGCCGGGGCCAGGACGGCCTGCTGTCGCCGCGCGGCACTCTGGGAACCCAGTCCTTTCAGGAGCTCGACGATGCGCGCGACGTCCTGCCAGCCGGCGGGCTCGGCCGCATCGACCGTTCGCAGCCGTTCGAGGAGCTCGTGCTCCCGGTTCAGTCGTTCCTCGGTCTCTCGGATGAGGTCGCCGACCAGCGCGGACGGTGTGAATCCGGGATCGTCGAGAGCGCGTGCGATCTGACGCAGCGACAGTCCCAGAGACCGCAGACCCTCCACATAAAAGATCCGCCGGAGGTCTTCGGGGGTGTACTCCCGGTAGCCACCCACGGTACGGCCGGTCGGCCGCACCAGCCCGAGGGAGTCGTAGTGCCTGAGCATCCGGGCGCTCACCCCCGAGCGGCGCGCCACCTCACCGATCAGCACGCAGTCGTCTCCTCCCGGCCCGGACCGAGCGCAACGACCCGTCTCGCTTCATCGACGGCGAGGTCGAACGCGGCATCCGGGTCGCGCAGAAGCCGCTCCGTCGCGCTTGCATGCGCACGTACCGCCGGGTCGTGATGGATCATCGCCGTCTGCAGGACCGGCTCGACCACGTCGCCGAGCGCCACGAGGGTACGGCTCAGGCTCAGCCGTACCTCCCGGTCGCCGCGACCAAACTGCCTGGCCAGTTCCGCAGCCAGCGCCTCCTTTTCCTCGTCGGGCACGAGAACGACGGCAGCGCGCCACGCAGTCCGCGCGACCTCGTCGTCGGCGTCGTGCAGCAATGATCGCGTGATCGCGGGCCACGCGCTGCTGTCCCCGATCTTGGACAGGGTATGCAACGCCTGGCTGCGGGCCTGTGCGCGTCCGGACCGCAGCTCCGCGCGTAGCTTCGGAACCGTGATCTCCGACGGGAGACGGGTCAGCGCCCACGTGAGCATGTCGCGCACGAAAAAGTCCGGCTCGATCGCGCACCGCGCCACGAGCACATCGACGAAACCGGGCTCGGGATGCGTACCGATTGCCAGCGCCGCCTTCAGCCGCGTCGACGAGTTCCCACCGGTCAATGCGTCGAGCGGCCGCGTGTCCTGTGAATACCTGTGTGCCGAGTTCATGGGGCACCACCTCCGACAGCCCAGTCAAAACCCTGTCACAGTGGCAATGTCAAGTTCACGGGCGAGACGCCGCAGACATCGGCGCACCCTACGACCACCTCCCGAGCCTTTGCTTGGCGAATGCACTCTTCTGCTGCGATGCGCGCTCATGGCGGAGTTGAGCGCGCTGCCCCGTCGGCCCGCCCGCCTCGCTCGCCGCGATGGCTCGCCCCGCTTGGCCCCCGCTAGCGACCGGCACGGCCGAGACGCGAGGGTGACGGTCGTAGACCACGGCAGGCGACCGGCGTACCCATGTGCGCAGTTGGCGGGTATTGAGGAAGCCCCCGTCGCCTCCGCACATGGGGCCACGAAAAGCTCCAATGACCTGCGGACCAGGAAAGAACGAGATCATGAGCACCGCCGTCACGAGGCCCGGCCGCCGCGACACTGCCGAGCCGACACAGGACTCCGCCGCCCTCGCGCTATACCTTCTCCCGCCCGCTTGACCACAGACACAACGAAACCCCCGGTGCCTACATGGGTACCGGGGGTTTCGTCGTTTCAGGCCCGCTGGCACCTCGACGCGTGCAGCTCGATCGCCTCGGTCAGTTCGGAGAGCGCCGTACATCGCTCTGCCGCGACCGCCTCGCCGCACTCGCCGCACTCCACCCGCCCGACCCACAGCGGCCACCGCCACCCGTTGATGTCGACCGGCACTCGTAGCGGTTTCTCTTCGGACAGCATCGGCACCCCTCCAGAAACGGAACGGGACGCCCCGCCGCTTGCCAGGCGACGGGACGCCCCTCGTGCGTGCAGCGACCCGCGCCGCCGTCACGGCTACCGCTGATCGCGCCTTCACCTGGCAACCTAGTGCCAGCAGTGCGACCAGAGCAAGTAGTGCCAGGGGTGTAAGTAGGGCATGCATGGGAACGCGCGACCCTGTGCGTGTGCCGATCCCTCATACCGCCCGAGAGATCGAGGCCGACCTAACCCGTCGGATCGGGGCCGGAGAGTTCCGGCCCGGCTCGCGCCTGCCGACGTATGACGGGTTGGCCGAGGAATATGGCAGCGCCCGCCGGACCGTCGCCCGTGCGGTGGACGCGCTCAAGGCTCGTGGCCTGGTCGTCGGGGTGCCGGGGTCCGGCGTCTACGTGTCCGAATAGCCCCCGGCCGCCCGCTCTCTGCAGCGGCGGCCGGGGGTGTGTTTTCGCTGCTCAGTCGCCCATGCGGGCAACCCCCACGGGGCACGTCATACCGTTCGGGCCAATACCACACCATCCGTTAGGATTCTTCGTCGGGGCCAGGTACTGCTGGTGGTGGTCCTCGGCGAAGTAGTAGGCGCCGAGCCGCTCGATCTCCGTGGTGATCTCGCCCTTGCCGGCCCGCGCCACGACGGGCGCGAACGCGTCCCGGGACGCCTGCGCGGTGGCGAGCTGCTCGTCCGTGGTCACGTAGATCGTCGACCGGTACTGGGTGCCCACGTCGTTGCCCTGGCGCATGCCCTGCGTCGGGTCGTGGTTCTCCCAGAAGACCTTCAGCAGGTCCTCGTAGCTGATCGTGGCGGGGTCGTAGACCACCTGGACCACCTCGGCGTGCCCCGTCATCCCCGAGCACACCTCGTCGTAGGTCGGGTTGGGCGTGATGCCTCCCGCGTAGCCGGCGGACGTGGTGATCACCCCGGGCAGGGTCCAGAACAGCCGCTCGGCGCCCCAGAAGCAGCCCATGCCGAACACGGCCACCTGTGAGCCCTCCGGGAAGGGACCCTTCAGCGGGGTGCCCAGCACCTCGTGTCGGTCCGCGATCGGCATCGCGATCAGGCGACCGGGCAGGGCCTGGTCGGAGGTGGGCAGTTCGGCCTTCATGCGGCGCAGGAACACGGTGGGACTCCTCTCGTACCTCTCCCAGCGTGCAACACCGCCGGACCCGTCTTCCTTACCCGCTCCACCCGCGCTCAGACGGACGCGGGTGGACGGAGCGTGAGATGCAGCGTTGCCGGCGTAACGTCCATGGCGTCCTGATCACCGTTGGCACGTGCGTGGCCCCCGCCGCCGGGCGGCACGCTCGTGCGGGAGGAACGGGCGCGGGGGTCGCACCGTCAACCGGCGTATCAGGTGGCGGGGCGGTGGGCGGGTCACAGGGCTGCGGTGATCCGGGCGGCGTGGGCCTCGGCCTCGGCGTCGTCGGCGTAGCGGGTGCGCGGCCAGAAGAAGCCGCGCAGGCCGTCGCCCTTCGTCCGTGGCACCACGTGGGTGTGCAGGTGCGCGACGGACTGGGACACCCTGTTGTTCATCGCCACGAACGTCCCGCCGGCCCCCAGGCCGGTCTCCACGGCGACCGCGAGCCGCCGCACCAGGCCGAAGTAGCCGGGCAGCGCCTCGGCCGGCAGGTCGGCCAGGGTGACCAGATGCGTGCGCGGCACCACCAGCACGTGCCCCTTGAAGACCGGCCGGGTGTCCAGGAACGCCACCCCGTCCGGCTCGTCGGCGACCCGGAAGGCGGGGACGTCGCCCGTGACGATCCCGCAGAACACGCAGCCGCTCATCCGTCCAGGCTATGCCGGCAGCCCGGCGCGGGGGAGATCGCCCGTCCAGGCCATGCCGGCAGCCCGGCGCGGGGCAGGCCGCCCGTTCGGGCCACGGATCCGACACGTCGGGCGTGGGCCCGTACACGACCGTTGCGTTTCAGCCTTCGGGACGGGGCATTAGCCTCACGGGATGAGTCACGGCTTCGACACGCTCGCCATCCACGCCGGCCAGGACCCCGAGGCCCGCACCGGCGCGGTGATCCCACCGATCTACCAGACCAGCACCTACGCCCAGGACGCCGTCGGCGCGCCCCGGCTGGGCTACGAGTACAGCCGCTCCGGCAACCCGACCCGCGACGCCCTGCAGGAGTGCCTCGCCGCGCTGGAGGGCGGTCCCGTCGGTCTCGCCTTCGCCAGCGGCCTCGCCGCCGAGGACACCCTGCTGCGTACCGTCTGCAAGCCGGGCGACCACGTGGTGATCCCCGACGACGCGTACGGCGGCACGTACCGGCTCTTCGCCCGGGTGGCCGAGCGCTGGGGGCTGGACTTCACCCCGGCGAAGGTCTCCGACCCCGACGCGATCCGGGCCGCCGTCGAGCCGGGCCGGACCCGGATCGTCTGGGTGGAGACGCCCACCAACCCGCTGCTCGGCATCGCCGACATCGCCGCGCTGGCCGGCATCGCACACGACGCGGGCGCCCTGCTGGTCGTCGACAACACGTTCGCCTCGCCGTACCTCCAGCAGCCCATCGCGCACGGCGCCGACGTGGTGGTGCACTCCACCACCAAGTACATCGGCGGCCACTCCGACGTGGTCGGCGGCGCGCTGGTCGCGGCCGACGCCGGGCTCGGCGAGGAACTGCGCTACCACCAGAACGCCATGGGCGCGATCAACGGCCCCTTCGACGCGTGGCTCACCCTGCGCGGCATCAAGACCCTGGGCGTACGCATGGACCGGCACTGCGACAACGCCGAGCGGATCGCGGCCTACCTGGACGGGCACGCCAAGGTCGGCCAGGTCATCTACCCGGGGCTGCCCGCGCACCCGGGCCACGAGGTGGCCGCGAAGCAGATGCGCCGCTTCGGCGGCATGATCTCGTTCCGGGCCGCCGGCGGCGAGGAACACGCCGTCGAGATCTGCAACCGCACGCGGCTCTTCATCCTCGCCGAGTCGCTCGGCGGCGTGGAATCCCTGATCGAGCACCCCGGCCGGATGACACACGCAAGTGCTGCCGGCTCGCCGCTTGAAGTTCCCGGCGATCTCGTGCGACTGTCTGTCGGCATCGAGACGGTCGACGACCTGCTCGCCGATCTGGAGCAGGCGCTGGGCTGACCGCTGGTGAGGGAGGGTGGCCGTGCAGGACATCATGCCGACCTGGGTGGGGGCGACCGCCAAGCAGATCGCCCGGGGCGTGCGCAGGGGTGACGTCACGGCCACCCAGGTCGTCGCCGACCACCTGGACCACATCGCCCGGGTCGACGCCGACCTCGCCGCGTTCCGTGCGGTACGCGGCGGGGAGGCGATCACCGAGGCGGAGAAGGTCGACGAGCAGGAGGACCTGGCCAACCTCCCGTTGGCCGGGGTGCCGGTGGCGGTCAAGGAGAACACCGCCGTCGCCGGGCTGCCCACCTGGAACGGGTCGGCCGCGGTGCGTACGCCGGTGGCCGAGGCCGACCACGAGGTGGTCCGCCGGCTGCGCGGCGCCGGCGCGGTGATCCTCGGGGTGACCCGGATGCCGGAGCTCGGCCTGTGGGCCGTCACCGACGACGAGACCGCCGTGACCCGCAACCCCTGGGACACCCGGCGTACGCCCGGCGGCTCCTCCGGCGGGGCGGCCGCCGCCGTCGCGGCCGGCCTGGTGCCGATCGCCCACGGCAACGACGGCCTCGGCTCGATCCGCATCCCGGCCGCCTGCTGCGGCCTGGTCGGGCTCAAGCCGGGCCGGGGCGTGGTCCCGTGCCAGCTCGGCGCGGACGACTGGCTGGGCCTCACCGAGCACGGCATGCTGACCAGCACGGTCGCCGACGCGGCCGTGGGCTTCTCGGTGCTGGCCGGCCGCCGCCCGGACAAGCTGGTGCCGCCGCAGCGGCTGCGGGTGGGCGTCTCGCTCCGCTCGCCGGTGCGGGGCGTGCACGCCGACGCGCCCAACCGCGACGCGGTCGCCGCCGCCGGCCGGCTGCTCGCGGGAGCGGGCCACGACACCGTGCCGGCCGACCCGGTCTACCCGACGGCGCTGGGCCTGCAGGGCATCGCCACCTGGTTCGCCGCGGCGGCCGCCGACGTCCGCGCCGCCGGGCTCGACCGGCGCGGCCTCCAGCGGCGCAGCCGCCGGCACGTCGCCCTCGGCGAGTGGGCGCAGCGGCGCGGATACGTACGGGAGGCCGACCGGGCCGCCTGGCGCGAGCGTTCGATCGGCTTCTTCGCCGACCACTCGATCGACCTGCTGCTCACCCCCGCCCTGGCGACCGCGCCGCCGGAGGCCACGGCCTGGTCCGGCCGGGCCTGGCGGGCCAACATGCTGGCCAACATCCGCTACGCCCCGTTCGCCGCGCCGTGGAACATCGCCGGCCTGCCCGCGCTCGTGGTGCCGGTCGGCCGCCGCCCCGACGGGCTGCCGGTCGCCGTGCAGCTGATCGGTCCGCCCGGCAGCGAGCTGCTGCTCCTCGGCGTCGCCGGGCAGTTCGAGATGCAGGCCCCCTGGCCGCGCCACGCCCCCGGCTACCCCCGCATCCCCGCCCCCGTCTGAGAGGTGGCGTGCGCGCGTCGGCGCGGGGGGAGGGTGGCACGATCAGGGCATGACGGAACTGGTCGGTCTCGCCGACGTACGGGCCGCGCGGGAACTGCTCGCCGACGTCGTGCGCACCACCCCGCTCGAGCCCTCCCGTCCGCTCAGCGCGGCGCTGGGCGGGCCGACGTGGCTCAAGTGCGAGAACCTGCAACGCGCCGGCTCGTACAAGGTGCGCGGCGCGTACGTGCGGATCTCCCGGCTGTCGGAGGCGGAGCGGGCCGACGGCGTGGTCGCGGCGAGCGCCGGCAACCACGCCCAGGGGGTGGCGCTAGCCGCCGGCCTCGTCGGTACGCACGCCACGGTCTTCATGCCGGTGAACGCGCCGCTGCCGAAGGTGGCCGCCACCAAGGGGTACGGCGCCCAGGTCGAGCTGGTCGGCAACACCGTCGACGAGTCCCTGGTCGCGGCGCAGAACCACGCCGAGCGCACCGGGGCGACGCTGATCCACCCGTTCGACCACCGGGACGTGATCGCCGGTCAGGGCACCGTGGCCCTGGAGATCCTCGAACAGTGCCCCGAGGTCAGGACGATCATCACGGGGGTGGGCGGCGGCGGGCTGGTCTCCGGCATCGCGGTGGTGGCCAAGGCGCTGCGGCCCGACGTGCGGATCATCGGGGTGCAGGCGGCCGGTGCCGCGGCCTTCCCGCCCAGCCTGGCGGCCGGCGAGCCGGTACGCCTCCCGGCGTTCGGCACCATCGCGGACGGCATCGCGGTCGGCCGGCCGGGGGAACTCACGTTCACCCACGTGCGCAAGTTGGTGGACGAGATCGTCACGGTCTCCGAGGAGGACATCTCCCGCGCGCTGCTGATGCTGCTGGAGCGGGGCAAGCAGGTGGTCGAGCCGGCCGGCGCGGTCGGTGTGGCGGCCCTGCTGGCGGGCGTCGTCGAGGTGCAGGCGCCGGTGGTGGCGGTGCTCTCGGGGGGCAACATCGACCCGCTGCTGATGCTGCGGGTGATCGAGCACGGGCTCGCCGCCGCCGGGCGCTACCTGCGGGTGACCGTGCGCTGCTCCGACCGCCCGGGCCAGCTCGCGTCGCTGCTCGGGGAGATCGCCGAGCACCGGGCGAACGTGGTGGACGTGGAGCACCAGCGGGCCAATCCGCACCTGCGCCTGGGCGAGGTGGAGGTGGCCCTGTCGGTGGAGACCCGGGGTGTCGAGCACTCCGACACGCTGATCAGCGCGTTGCGGGCCAGCGGTTACCAGGTGGTCTTCGCCGGCGAGGCGTGACACCGGTCCCGGTGCCACGCCTCGCCGCGTCGCTCGTCGTCGCCCCCTGCGGGGCGGGTGCTGCGGGCGCCGCCGCTGCGGGGCGGGTGCCGGCGTCGCCGCTCACCGGGCGGATCCGGCGTCGCCGTCTGCCGGGCGGGTGCCGGCGCGGCCGTGCCGCCCGCTGGCCCGGGTCCGGTCGCGGTGCGACCGTGCCGCCCGCGTGGTCCTGGGCGGCGGCCGGGCTCAGCCCGAGAACGGCTCGAAGCTGACCACGGTCACCTTGATGTCGGCTCCGCTGGGGGCGGTGTAGGTGCAGGTCTGGCCGGCCCGGCCGCCCAGGATCGCCTGGCCCAGCGCCGACTCCGGGCTGTAGACCGTCAGGTCGGTGGTCGACGCGATCTCCCGGGAGCCGAGCAGGAAGGTCTCGGTGTCGTCCTTGTCGTCGTCGAAGTAGATCGTCACGACCATGCCGGGCGACACCACGTCGGCGGCCTGCGCGCCGCCCACCTTGGCGGTGCGGAGCAGCTCCTTGAGATAGAGGATGCGCCCTTCGGCCTTGCCCTGCTCCTCGCGGGCGGCGTGGTAGCCACCGTTCTCCCGCAGGTCGCCCTCCTCGCGCCGGGCGTTGATCTCGGCGGCGATGACCGGCCGGTTGGCGATCAGCTCGTCGAGCTCGCCCTGGAGCCGGTCGAACGCGTCCTGGGACAGCCAGGTGGCGGGCGCCTCGTTGCCAGTGGACACAGGCGGTCTCCTCGTTCGTGCGTGCTGGCTGACAGGTGAACTTCCAAGTTACCAGTGCGGCACGACACAGGGTGCGCTCGAGGACCGGGGCCGCCGCCGGCCCGTGAGGCCGGCGAGGGCGTCCGTGCCGGCCCGTCCGAACGCGTCGAGGCTGCTCAGGCCAGGGGCCGGCAGCGCAGCACCTCGCCGATGAAGGGCCGGGCGGTGGTAACCAGCCGGTGCTGCGTGGCCACCTGCCGCTGGCCGGGCGGGGCGGTCACCGTCACCTCTTCCCGGGCCACCTCGGCGCCGTCGCGGTCCCGGGCGCGCAGCAGGCAGACCGCCGATCCGCCCTCCGGCACGGTGACCCGGAAGTCGACCAGCACCTGGCGGTCGGTGATCCCGGTGTAGGTGATCACCTCGGCGTCGTAGTTCGGGTCGCCGTACTGCCGGTAGAGCCGCACCGCGACCAGGATCATGACCGCGACCATGACGACCGCCAGCAGCGCCACCAGCAGCGGCCGGCGCCGCCCCGGCTCCCGGCGACGGCCGTAGCGGCCCGGCGGGAAGGCGGGCGCGCCCGGCGGAAGTGTGGCGTGCGTCTCGGTCACCGCGGCGGATCTCCTGGCGTCGTTGTCGGGGGCATCGGCAAGAATGGCAGGGTTCCATCCTCCCAGCCCGTCCCGTCAAATATGACAGGTCGGCACCGGCAGGTCCCGGCGCGGGGGAGGATTCCGGCAGGTCAGCCGGGCGGTCCTGCGGGGGGTCCGCCGGCGGGCAGAGACGAGGAGCGCCGACGTTGGCAGAGCGACTGCGACTGATGGCCGTCCACGCACACCCTGACGACGAGTCGAGCAAGGGTGCCGCCACCATGGCGAAGTACGTCGCCGAGGGCGTGGACGTCCTGGTGGTCACGTGCACCGGCGGCGAGCGCGGCAGCGTGCTCAACCCGAAGATGGACCGCCCGGACGTCTGGGCCAACATCGCCGACGTCCGCCGGGCCGAGATGGACGCCGCGCGGGCGATCCTGGGCGTCGAGCAGGCGTGGCTCGGCTTCGTCGACTCCGGCCTGCCCGAGGGCGACCCGCTCCCGCCGCTGCCGGAGGGCTGCTTCGCCCTCCAGGACGTCGAGGTGGCGGCCGGCCCGCTGGTGCGGCTGATGCGCCAGTTCCGCCCGCACGTCGTCACGACCTACGACGAGGAGGGCGGCTACCCGCACCCGGACCACATCATGACCCACAAGGTCAGCGTGGCCGCGTTCGAGGCCGCCGGCGATCCGGGGCGCCACCCGGAGCTGGGCGAGCCGTGGCAGCCGCTCAAGCTCTACTACGACATCGGCTTCTCCAAGGGCAAGATCATGGCGCTGCACGAGACGCTGCTCGCCGCCGGCCTGAAGTCGCCCTACGAAGAGTGGATCAAGCGCTGGGAGGACCGCCCCGACAAGGGCCCCCGGATCACCACCCGGGTCGAGTGCGCCGACTACTTCCCGGTCCGCGACGACGCGCTGCGCGCCCACGCCACGCAGATCGACCCGGACGGCTTCTGGTTCCAGGTGCCGATGGACCTGCAGAGGCGCGCGTGGCCGACGGAGGACTTCGAGCTGGTGCGCTCGCTGGTCGACAGCCCGCTGCCCGAGTCCGACCTCTTCGCCGGGGTGCGCGAGACGGCCCATGTCCGCTGATCCGGGGCGGGGCTACCCTGGTCACCTACCGCACAACGGAGGAACGCCATGCTGACCGCCGCACAGGTGCTGGCCCAGAACAACTTCGGGGACACCCGCACGGGTGGCCTGGCCGGGCCGATGGGCCTCTTCCTCATCCTCGTTCTGGCCACCGCCACCGTCCTGCTGATCCGCAACATGAACTCCCGGCTGCGCCGACTGCCCGACCGGTTCTCCGAGCAGGGCCAGCAGGCGACCCCCGACCAGGCGGACGCGGCAGTCGTCGATCCGACAGAAGGCGCGCGGGCGCATGATTCATCCACCGCCGTCCCGACCGGGCGTCAGCAGCGTCGCAACGGCTAGTCCGCCGGTGATTCACGTCGAACCCGGCCAGCGCCCCCTGTTGCGGCCACCGGGTTTGCCTTAGCCTCTCGCCGGGGGACCAAGAGTTCCCGAGCCGTGCGCGGGAGGGGGCGCCGATGACCACCACACCTACGGCAGCCCGTCGTACCGGCGAGCGGCCCGCGGGCGGGGCGGCCCGGTGACCTCCGGCAGTGCCGGCGAGTCGACCGACCGGATCGGAGCCCGCGGCACCCCCGCGCGGCTGCTCCTGCTCACCGCCGCCGTCGCGCTCACCGCGCTCGTCACCGCCGGGCTCGGGTGGACCGCGCCGATCCGCCTTCCCGCCGACGACCCGCTCGGCGGGCCGGCCCGGTTCGGCCTCGCCGTCGCCGTGTTCGCCGTCGCCCAGCTGGCCCGGCTGCGGTTCCGCACCGCCGCCGGGATGGTGAGCATCACCTGGGGCGAGGCGGCGCTGATCATCTGCCTCTACCTGGCGCCGACCGGCTGGCTCCCCTCCGCCGCGCTCCTCGGCGCCGCCGTCGCCTGGTCGGCCATGTCGCTGCTCGGCGACCGACGGCCGGTGCTGGAGGTCGTCCGGATCACGGCCTCGCTGACCGCCGCCACCGCCCTGGCCGTCTCGGTCACCGCCGTGCTCGGCGAGCCGCTGCTGGCCACGCCGACCCCGGCGTTGGCCCTGGCCGTCCTCGCGGGCTCGGTCACCTACCTGCTCGCCACCGCCTGGCTCGGCGGTGCCAGCCTGGCGCTGCGTCACGGCGTCCCCCTCGGGCCCCCGCTGCTCGCCGCGCTGCGGGGCAAGCTGCTGATGTTCGTCGGAAACGTGGCCGTCGGCCTGGTCGTGGTGGCCCTGCTGGAACTCGACGCGCGCTGGTTGCTGCTGCTCCCACCGCCGCTCTGGCTGCTCCAGCAGACCTACCGCCACCGGCTGCGCGCCGAGGAGGAACGCCGCACCTGGCGGGCCTTCGCCGAGGCCACCGCCGCCCTCAACCAGCTCGACGAGCGGGGCGTCGCCGCCGCCGCCGTGACGGGCGCGCTGAGCCTGTTCAACGCCGAACTCGTCGACGTCGACGTGGCCCGCGGCGACGGGCGGTGGCGGCGCTACCGGGGCGATCCGGGCGGACAACTGGTCGACCGGGAAGTCGCGCCGCCCGGCCGGACCGAGTCGGAGCGGCACGAGCTGGTGCGCACCCTCACGGTCGGGGTCGCCCGGGTGGGCGAGCTGCGGGTCCGGTTCCCGCGCTGCGCGCCGCCGAGCGCCCGGGAACGCGACGCCGTGGCCGCGTTCGGCGACGCACTCGCCGCCGCCCTGCACGACGCCGCGACCCACCGGGAGCTGCGACTGGTCACCGCCCGCTCGTCGTACGAGGCGGTGCACGACCAGCTCACCGGGCTGGTGAACCGGTCGGCGATGCTCAGCAAGGGCGACCAGGCGCTGCGTCAGCTCGCCCACGACCACCCGGTCGCGCTGCTGCTGCTCGACATCGACCAGTTCAAGGAGGTCAACGACACCCTCGGGCACGCCGCCGGCGACCAGTTGCTGCGGTTGACAGCCAACCGGCTGGGCACCCTCGCCCGCCCCGGGGACCTGCTCGCCCGCCTCGGCGGCGACGAGTTCGCCCTGCTGCTGACGTCGGTCCCGGTGATCGGCGACCGGGCCGCCCCGATGGCGTACGCGCTGCGGCAGGCCCGCGAGATCGCCGAGCGGCTCGCCGCGCCGACCGAGGTCGCCGGGGTGCGGATGTCCGTCGAGGTCTCCGTCGGGGTGGTGGTCGCCGACGCCGGCACCGCCGACCTGACCGAGCTGCTGCGCCGGGCCGACATCGCCATGTACCAGGCCAAGGAGGGCGGCGGCAGCGTCGCCGCGTACGACTCCACCCGGGACGCCGCGAGCACCGACCAGCTGGCCCTGCTGGCCGAGCTGCGCGAGGCGCTGAAGACCGACGACCAGCTCGTGCTGGCGTTGCAGCCGGCGGTCGACCTGACCACCGGCGCCCCGACGGGGGTGGAGGCGCTGATCCGCTGGCGGCACCCGCGCCGGGGCTGGCTCGGGCCGCACGACTTCATCCGCCCCGTCGAGAACAGCGAGCAGCTCGGCACCTTCACCCGCTACGTGCTGGACAAGGCGCTGGCCGTCGCCGCCGGCTGGGCCCGGGACGGCCTCGACGTGCCGATCTCGGTCAACCTGTCGGCGCGTAGCCTGCTCGACCCCCGCCTGCCCACCGAGATCGCCGAGGCCCTGCGTCGGCACCAGGTGCGGCCGGACCGGCTGGTCCTGGAGATCACCGAGACGGTGGTGATGAGCGAGCTGGAGGTCATCGACGAGGTGCTCGCCACCCTGCGGTCGATGGGCGTGCAGCTCGCCGTCGACGACTTCGGCACGGGCTTCTCCTCGCTGACGTTCCTCACCCGGATCGCGGTGGACGAACTCAAGGTGGACCGTTCCTTCGTGATCCGGATGGCCGACTCGCCGGAGGCGGCGGCGATCGTGCGCACCACCGTCGGCCTCGCCCAGGAGCTGGGGCTGCGGGTGGTCGCCGAGGGCGTGGAGACCGCCGAGCAGCGCCTCGCCCTGGCCGAGCTGGGCTGCACCTCCGCCCAGGGCTACCACTTCTTCAAGCCGATGCCCGCCGACAAGATCGGCGCGGTGCTGGGCACCCTGCTCGACGGGGCCCGCCCCAACGTCTTCCCGCTGCGCGCCGACGGCGCCTCCTGACCCGTCCGCCCCCGCCTCGGTCGAGGGATTCGCGTCAGGCGGGAGCGCCGCACCGACGCGAACCCTCGACCGACGAGGCGGGGGCGGACGGGTGGGGTCAGGCGCGCGGAAGGACGGTGCCCACGACGGTCGGGAGGGCGGCCCAGTCGGCGGAGGCGATGCTGGCGTGGCGGGCGGCCAGCTCGGCCACCCTGGCGTGCGCGGCGTCCGGGTCGGTGCCGACCGCGGGCGGCACGTTCTGCGCGTCGGTCATCACCAGCAGGTAGTGGTGGGTGGCGTACCAGGCGGTGTCGATGCCGCCGGTGACGTACGCCGTCGCGTCGCCGTCGAAGACCACGAACCAGGGACGCAGGGCGGGGTCGGCGTACCGGGAGCGGGGATCGCCGGCCTGGGCCCGGTGCACGGCGGGGAACGCCTGGGCGCGGGCGAGGGTGCCGGCGGCGGCCAGCGCGGTGAGGTGGCGGGCGTACTCGACGTCGGTCCACAGAGTGTCGGTCGGGTTGCCCTCCTCGACGGTGCCGGGGATCAGCTCGACGATCACCTTCCCGGCGAGCTGCCGACGCGTCGGCCAGGCGTCGGCGCGGGCCGCGGCGTCCAGCGTGGGGTGCGACCCGCGCAGGTGCGCGGGGGTGAAGACGCGGTCGCCGAGCCGGGCCGCGAGGAGCGCGTCGAGCTGTGCCGGCCCCTGGCCCGTACGACTGCTGAAGCCCGTCTTCAGCTCCAGCTTGAGGATCAGCGGCCCGGCGTCGGGGTGGGCGGTCAGCCAGAGCCGGATGTCGTCCAGGCAGTGTTCGAGGTTCTTGTTGCGGGTGCCGGTGTAGAGCTGGGCGGCGCTGGTGGCGGCGACGCAGTTGTTGTCGTTGCCGAACGGGTTGGAGTGGCTGACCCGCCACTGCCGGGCGATGACGTCCGGCCAGACGTCGAGCTCGACCAGCCCCGGCCGGGCGTCGAGCGCCTGGGCGAGGTAGGGGTAGGTGCCCTTCTCGTACGCGTTGTGGGTGCCGACACCGGTGGTCGCCGAGACCCGGGCGGACGGCTCGGCCGCCGCGAGGGCGGGGGCGGGGGCGAGCAGCGCCGTGGCGAGCGTGCCGGCCGCGAGGGCGGACAGGAGTGGAAGTCTGCGCATGGACGGGCCTCCTCGTGGGCAAGACATACATAGATTGAAATGCATCAAGGTGTCTTGGGGGGAGTCCCTTCCGTGCCGGTGCGCGGGCGGGCGCGTCACCGGGTGGTTATGGTCGTCGGGTGAACCGACTCGCTGACGCCACGAGCCCGTACCTGCTCCAGCACGCCGACAACCCGGTCGACTGGTGGCCGTGGTGCGACGAGGCGTTCGCCGAGGCGAAGCGGCGGGACGTGCCGGTGCTCATCTCGGTCGGCTACGCCGCCTGCCACTGGTGCCACGTCATGGCCCACGAGTCGTTCGAGCACGAGCAGGTCGGCGCCCTGATGAACGACGACTTCGTCTGCGTCAAGGTGGACCGCGAGGAACGCCCCGACGTCGACGCCGTCTACATGACCGCCACCCAGGCGATGACCGGGCAGGGCGGGTGGCCGATGACCGTCTTCGCGACGCCCGACGGCACCCCGTTCTTCTGCGGCACCTACTTCCCCCGGCCGAACTTCGTCCGGCTGCTCCAGTCGGTCGCCGCCGCCTGGCGGGACCAGCGCGACGCCGTCGTGCAGCAGGGCGCCGCCGTGGTCGAGGCGATCGGCGGCGCGCAGGCCGTGGGCGGGCCCACCGCGCCGCTGGACGCCGCGCTGCTCGACGCCGCGGCCGACCAGCTCGCCAGGGAGTACGACGCCACGAACGGGGGGTTCGGCGGCGCGCCGAAGTTCCCGCCGCACATGAACCTGCTGTTCCTGCTCCGGCACCACCAGCGCACCGGCTCGCCGCGCAGCCTGGAGATCGCCCGGCACACCTGCGAGGCGATGGCCCGGGGCGGCATCTACGACCAGCTCGCCGGCGGCTTCGCCCGCTACTCCGTCGACGGGCACTGGACCGTGCCGCACTTCGAGAAGATGCTCTACGACAACGCGCTGCTGCTGCGGACGTACACCCAGCTCTGGCGGCTGACCGGCGATCCCCTGGCCGCCCGCGTCGCCGCCGAGACCGCCGCCTTCATGATCGACGACCTGGGCACCCCCGAGGGCGGCCTGGCCTCCGCCCTCGACGCCGACACCGATGGCGTCGAGGGGCTCACCTACTCCTGGACGCCGGCCCAGCTCGTCGAGGCGCTGGGGGAGGACGACGGCCGCTTCGCCGCCGACCTGTTCGCGGTCACCGACGAGGGCACGTTCGAGCACGGCACGAGCGTCCTGCGGCTGGCCCGGGACGTGGACGACGTCGCCGGAGAGGTGGCCGCCCGATGGGAGCGGATCCGGGCCCGGCTGCGCGAGGTCCGCGACACCCGGCCCCAACCGGCCCGCGACGACAAGGTGGTCGCCTCCTGGAACGGGCTCGCGGTCACCGCGCTGGTCGAGCACGCCGCGCTCACCGGGGACCCCGTCACCGCCGCCGCGGCGGTCCGGATCGGCGAGGTGCTGGCCGACCGGCACATCGTGGCCGGGCGGCTGCGCCGCGTCTCGCGTGGCGGGGTCGTCGGCGAGCCGGCGGCCGTGCTGGAGGACCACGGCTGCGTGGCCGAGGCGTTCTGCGCCCTGCACCAGATGACCGGGGAGGGCCGCTGGCTGACCCTGGCCGGTGAACTGCTCGACGTCGCGTTGGCGCGGTTCGCCGCGCCCGGTGGCGCCTTCTACGACACCGCCGACGACGCCGAGCGGCTGGTGAGCCGGCCGGCGGACCCGACCGACAACGCCACCCCGTCCGGGCGCTCGGCGATCGTCGCGGCGCTGGTCGCGTACGCGGCGCTGACCGGCGAGACCCGCTACCGGGAGGCCGCCGAGGCGGCCCTGTCGACCGTGGCGCCCATCGTCGGCCGACACGCCCGCTTCACCGGCTACGCGGCCACCGTCGGGGAAGCGCTGCTCTCCGGGCCGTACGAGATCGCGGTCGTCACCGACGACCCGGCCGGGGACCCCCTGGTCACGGCGGCACACCGGCACGCCCCGCCCGGCGCGGTGATCGTCGCCGGTCGCGCCGGCCAGCCCGGGGTGCCGTTGCTCGCCGACCGGCCGATGGTCGACGGGCGGCCCACCGCGTACGCCTGCCGGGGTTTCGTCTGCGAGCGGCCGGTGACGGCGGTGGACGACCTGGTCGCCCAGCTCGCCCGGCGCTGAGGCGCGCGGTCGCGGCGGTGTCCGTTCGGGCATCCGGCGGCGGTGGCGTCCGGCCGCCCGGATAGGCTGGCGCCGCTATGGATTCCCGTACCGGTCTGCCCGTTGTCGGCATGGTGGGCGGTGGCCAGCTGGCCCGGATGACCCACCAGTCCGCGATCGCCCTCGGCCAGTCGCTGCGCGTGCTCGCGCTGGCCCCCGACGACGGCGCCGCGCTGGTCGCCGCCGACGTCCAGTACGGCGACCACACCGACCTCGCCGCGCTGCGCACCTTCGCCAAGGCCTGCGACGTGGTCACCTTCGACCACGAGCACGTCCCCACCGAGCACATCCGCACGCTGGCCGCCGAGGGCGTGAAGCTCTTCCCACCGGCCGACGCGCTGCTGCACGCCCAGGACAAGCGGGTCATGCGGGAGCGGCTCGGCGAGCTGGGCGCACCGAACCCGGTGTGGCGACCCGTCGCCGAGCCCGCCGACCTGGTGGCGTTCGGCGAGGAGACCGGCTGGCCGGTGGTCCTCAAGGCGGCCCGCGGCGGGTACGACGGCCGGGGCGTCTGGCTGGTCGACGACGCCGCGCGGGCCGACGAGCTGGCGACGACCCTGCTGGCCGGCGGCACCCGGCTGATCGTCGAGGAGCGGGTGCCGTTGCGCCGGGAACTCGCCGTGCAGGTGGCGCGCTCGCCGTTCGGGCAGGTCGCCGCGTACCCGGTGGTGGAGACCGTGCAGCGCGACGGCATCTGCGTCGAGGTGCTCGCCCCCGCGCCGGGCCTGCCGGAGGAGCTGGCGGTCGCCGCCCAGCAGCTCGCCATCGACCTGGCCACCGCGCTCGGCGTGGTCGGCCTGCTCGCCGTGGAGCTGTTCGAGGTCGCCGACGGAAACGCGCCCGCCGGCAGCCGGCTCGTGGTGAACGAGTTGGCGATGCGGCCGCACAACTCCGGGCACTGGACCATCGAGGGCGCCCGCACGTCGCAGTTCGAGCAGCACCTGCGGGCGGTGCTCGACTACCCGATGGGGGACACCTCGCTGACCGCTCCCGTCGTGGTGATGGCGAACGTGCTCGGCGGCGAGTCGGGCGGGATGTCGATCGACGAGCGGCTGCACCACCTCTTCGCGGCCGAGCCGGGTGCCAAGGTGCACCTCTACGGCAAGCAGGTGCGGCCCGGCCGCAAGATCGGGCACGTCACGGTGCTCGGTGACGATCTGGACGACGTACGGTCACGGGCCGCGCGGGCCGCCCGCTGGCTGCACGAGGGGCACCAGTGAGCGCGTGGAGTGAGCTTGCGAGCCCCGCAGTCGCGAACGAAAGGCAGAACGCAGTGAGCGTCGTCGGGCTGATCATGGGCAGCGACTCGGACTGGCCGACGATGAAGGCCGCCGCCGAGGCGCTGGACGAGTTCGAGGTGCCGTACGAGGTCGAGGTCGTCTCGGCGCACCGTACGCCGATCAAGATGATCGACTACGGACGCGCCGCGGCCGACCGGGGCCTCAAGGTCATCATTGCCGGGGCGGGCGGTGCCGCCGCGCTGCCGGGAATGGTCGCCTCGGTCACCCCGCTGCCCGTGATCGGCGTCCCGGTGCCGCTGAAGCACCTCGACGGGATGGATTCGCTGCTCTCGATCGTGCAGATGCCGGCCGGCGTGCCGGTGGCCACCGTGTCGATCGGCAACGCCCGCAACGCCGGCCTGCTCGCCGTTCGCATCCTGGCCGCCGCCGACCGCACCCTGCTCGACCGTATGTCGGCCTACCAGGCCGACCTGGAGCAGTTGGTCGCCGAGAAGGACGCCGCCCTGCGCGCCTCCCTCGCCTGACCTCCGGCGCGGCCCACCCCGGCCGCCTGCGCCTACCCGACCGCCGTGTCGGCCCGCCTTGCGGCGGCCCGACCGCTATGTCGGCCCGGTCCTGCGCGGCAGGACGGGTGCATGGCAGGGCGGCTGCGTGGCGGGCCGGCTGCGGGGCAGGAAGGGACGTGTCCCGCGGCGGGAGCAGCGCCGCCCCGACCGGCCGTCGCCGCCTGTCGGGGAAGATCTCCACCGACAGGCGACGCGCCGCCGACGCCTTGCGTGCCAGCGGCGGCGGGCGGTTCCCGCCGCGCTCAGCGCATGCCGCGCAGGGCCGTCTGGAGGCGTTCCTGGGCCCGGCGTCGACGCTCGTTGCTCGCGCCCAGCGCCAGCAGCAGGATGCCGACGGGGATCAGGGCCAGCCACGGTCCCAGGCTGAACAACGCGTGCACCGCCGCGACCGCGGTGACGGCCGCGCCGACGATCACCGGCGCCTGTTGCTGACTCATCGACCCGAAGACGAGTACGGCCACGGCACCGAGCAACAGCAGCACCTGGCGCAGCGTGCTGGAATCGGTGGCCAGCACGATTGCCAGGGTCGGTACGAACGCGGCGACCAGGGCGGGCCCGTAGGCGACCCAACTGCTCAGGTCGGGCCGGTGCCGCAGCTCCAGCACGCCGACGAGCAGGGCCAGCGCCGCGAAGGGCAGCGTGTACGCCTCCGGCAGCGCCACGTCGGCGACCCGCATCAGGATCCACCAGGCGGTGATCTCGCAGACCACCACCGCCCAGAACAGGATGCGCCGCTCCACCGGCCGGCGGCCCGGTCGGGTGGCCGCCACGCCGAGGACCGCGCCCCAGGCGGCCAGCAGTGCCGCGATGTGCCGGGGCGAGTCGAAGGCCAGCGCCAGGGCGATCAGGGCGGCGGCGTGCCCGCTCCACTCGACGGTGGCCGCCTCCCGCTGGGCCTCGGGGCGACGCAGCCGGGGCAGGGTGGCGGCGAACACCTGCAGGGCCGCGCCGACCGCCAGCACGCCGAACGCGGACCAGACGGCCGCGAGACCGGCCACCAGACCGGCGGTGAGCACGAAGAGCTGCGCCGTCAGCGAGGCGAACAGCCAGCCGAGGATGCGTGCCCGCTGGGTGGTGCCGAAGATCGCGGCCACGGTGCCGACGCCGACCGCCCCACCGAGGGTGAACAGGGTCAGCTCCCGCGTCGCCAGGCCACCGACCAGGCCCGCGCTTCCGGCGGCCAGCCCGATGGCGAAGACGAGCACCCGGGTCAGGCGCAGCGACCGGGCCCGCTCGACCAGGGGCGGGGGTGGGGTGAGCGCCAGGCCCAGCATCGAGATGGTGAACACGGACAGCGCGGCCAGGGTGCTCGCCGGCCAGCCGTTGCCGAGCGACGCCGGGGTGATCAGCAGGGTGACGGCGGCGCCGGGCAGCACCACCGGGACCGCCCGGCTGCGGCGCCCGCCGCTGAAGCCGGTGGCGGCCAGCGCGGCGGTCGCGGTGAGCAGCAGCGCGGTCAGCACGTGGGTCGGGTCGATCGCCTCGGGTGGCGGGGCGAGCAGCTCCGGCGGTGGGCCCTGCCAGACCCGGCCGAGGCTGCGGTGCGGGTCCACCAGGGCGACGACCAGGGCGGGCGCGATCGAGGCCAGTGCCAGGACCGTGGGCAGCGCGGCGGCGGCCAGCGCACCGGCGGCGGGACTGACCCGCCAGCGGCGCTGTGTCCCGTCGTCCGGCAGCCGCCGAAGTGCGCCGTCGAGCAGGACCGCCCAGCGTCGTACCGGCTGGGCCGCGCCGACCGGCGGCTCGGTGGCGCCCCGGACCAGCTCGGCCAGCACCCCGAGCAGGGCCGCCGCGGCGGCGTAGACCCCGACGGGCTGGTGGGTGGGGACAGCGGCCAGGGCGCTCACCGTGGCACCCCCGGCCACCGCCGCGCTCGCCCAGGGAAGGTACTGCGGGATCCGCCGTCGGACGGCGGCCACCGCCGCCAGGCCCAGGCTCGACGCGGCCAACGCGGCCGTGAGCACCACCTCCGGTGCGCGCCCGAACTCGGCCGCCAGCGCCGCGACGGCGCCCGGGAAGGCGAGCAGGGCGGCCCCGGCCGCGGCGCCTCCGATCTGGGCGAGATGCGGGGGCATCCCCTCGGTCTCGATGTCCTCCACCAGCGGTGCGGCCAGCGACCGGGCCAGGGCCGCCACGACGACGCCGATCAGCGCGATGCTGCCCAGCGCCAGCGCGGTGGTCCACGGCCGGACCAGTCCCGCCCCGGCGGCGTGCAGGGCGACGACTCCGGCCACGACCGCCCGGGACAGGCCGGCGCGGGGGTCGACCGCGGCCACGGCGGCGGCCCCGAAGACGGTGGCGACCATGCCACCGACCAGGACGGGCGACCACCACGGCAGGTCGAACGCGGCCGGCGCGCCGATCGTGGCGAGCACGGCGGCCGCGCCCGACACGTCGTACTTCCACGGGGGCGGGAGCAGGACCGCGGCGGCGATGCCGAGCAGGGCCAGCGCGACCGGGGCCTGCCAGGTCGACCCGCCGGTGGGGCCGGCCGGCCAACCGGTCAGGTCCCCGTCCCAGATCGGCCCCGGGGTGGCGAGCACGCCCAGTCCGCCCCGCAGCGCGCTCCAGCCCGCCAACAGCCCGATCAGTACGCCGCCGACGGCGATGCCGAGGATCGGGCCGCGTCGCCACTCCTGCGGCATCGCCCGGGCGGCCACCGCCACCACCAGCACCAGTCCGGCGGCGACGGCGAGCTGCCCGCCGGGGGCGAGGACGGCCGCGATCCGGGCCAGGGTGGCGATCAGGGCGGCGGTCACCGCCGCGGCGGCCAGGTCGGAGCCGTCCAGGGTGAGGTCCGAGCGTCGGCCGGCGTCGATGGGGCCGGCGAACACCACCATGGCGGCGGCGACGAGGATCAGGCCACCGACCCAGGCGTCGGCGGCGGTGGCACCCGGTGCGCCGAACGCGGCGGCGGTGACCGTGACCGCGCCGAGGGCCGTGCCGACCGCCAGGGGCGTCGGGATGCGTCGCTGGGAGACCTGCACGACGGCGGCATGACCGAGGGTGACGCAGACCGCCAGGAAACTGGCCGCGAGCACCGGGACGGTGACCTCGCGCAGGCTGGCGGGGGTGGGCGTCGGGTCGACCGGCACGGTCGCCGCCACGAAGGCGGCGACCGCTCCCGGTAGCGCGAACGCCGCGCCCCCGGCCGCCCAGGCCGAGACGGTGTCGGCCGCCGCCGGGGCGAGTCGCATCCGGGGCGCCACGGCCACCAGGACCCCGGCCGCGAACAGGGTGAGCAGGACTGCGGCGGTCAGCGCCGGCCGGGCGAGTCCCGCGCCAGCGCCGAACAGGCCGACGCCGGCGGCGGTCGCCGCGTGCGCCAGCGCCGCGCGTTCGGTGCGGGCGGAGAGCCCGACCACCCCGATGCCGACGGCCGTCAGCACCAGCGGCCAGGGCGCCACCGCCCACCCGAGACCGAACGACGCGGGTACGGCGAGCGCCGTCAGCGCCGCGCCGACCACGGCGAACTCCCGGCGGATCTCGTGCGGCAGGGCCAGCACCGCGGCGACGGTCAGCAGGAAGGCGCTCGCGGCGAGCTGCCAGGCGGCCGGGCCCACGGCCGCCGACAGCTCGGCCGGGTAGCGGTCCAGGTCGGCGGCCCAGGCCGGCAGCGCGGCCCGGACGGGGGCGACGCCGGCGCGCAGGGCACCCCCGGCCACCACCACCCCGCTGACGGTGAGCGCCACCGCCGAGGCGAGCTGGGGGCCGCGTCGGGCCGCCTCCGGCACCGCCCGCACGGCCAGCCCGGTGACCGCGATGACCGCCGAGATCAGCAGCAGCGCCCGCCCGGGGAAGGCCACCGAGGCGATCCGGCTCAGCGCGCCGATCACGGCGAGGGTGAAGATCCCGGCGCCGAGGTCGGGCAGCGGCGGCCGACGTAGCACCAGTGTCCCGGCCAGCCCCACCGCGGCGGCCAGCAGCAGCACCGTGCCGGCCCCGGTCGCGGCCGGCACGGTGCCCGCGCGCAGCAGGGCGGAGACGGCGTACGCGAGGGCGAGGGCGACCGCCACCCCGTGCAGCACCCAGGTCAGCTCGCGCAGCCAGGGCACCGGGCGGGCGGCCGGGAGCCGGTCCTGCCCCGGTGGACTGCCGTCGAGCACCTCGCCGGCCTCCTCGGGCGCCCCCTCCGGTCGGCCGTCGGCGCGGCGCTGCCGGGGTGCGGCGGGGGCCGCGGCGGGCGCGGAGGGCTCGGGCAGGTCGCGGCGGACCGGTCGCTCCACGGTGACGGGGGAGCGCGCCAGCCAGAGGTCGAGCAGGGCCACCGCGGTCAGCACCAGCGCCCAGCCGCCGGGGCCGGTGATCCGGTCGTAGGCCAGCAGCGGCAGCACCGGCTGGGCGGCCAGTACGGTGGCGAACCGGGGCGCGCGCAGCCCCGTCCAGCCCGCGTAGCCGAAGGAGACGCCGGCGGTGACGGCGAAGACGACCGCGCCGAAGACCGCGCCCGAGGCGCCGCCGTTGCCGATCCGGTCCACCGCCCACAGCGCGTAGCCGGCGAGCGGCACCAGGAGCAGGCCGACCGCGGAGATGGTCTCGGCGGTCGAGGTGAGCCCGCGCCGGGCCAGCACCGGCGGGGCGAGCAGCATCAGCACGGTCGCCAGCAGCAGGACGCCCAGCCGGGCCAGCGCGTCCATCGAGCTGGTGGCCACGGCGGCGAAGACCACGGCGGCGACGCCGAGCAGGAGCGCGCCGAGCCCCAGGGGGATGTTCTGCACCTCGCGGGAGGACGCCTCCGGCGGATGCTCCGGGTCGTCGGCGTCGAGCCAGGTGGCGTTCGACGGCGGGGGTGGGTCGTCGGGACCGGCCGTGGCGCCCTGCCGGGGCACCCGGGGCGGGGCGCCGGTGGCGGCCGTGGGCGGCCGGCGGTCCGGTCTGCGGCGCAGCACGCGGCGGGGGCGGGTGGCCTGCTTGAGACGTTCCTCACCCGCGTGGGCGAGGATGTCGCGCTGGAAGAGCGCGGCCTGCATCTTGGCGGCGATCTGGCGTTGCTCGCTGGCGATGGCGGCCTCGCGTGCCTTCATCTCCGCGATGGACCGCTCGATCTCCGCCAGGTGCTCGACCCACTGTGGCTGGTGCGTGCCGCAGTGCGGGCAGCTGGCGGCCGGTTTGATCTCCCGGCCGCACGAGGAGCACTCAAAGGTCGCCACGACACCCCTCCACCCGCACTGTGGACTA
This sequence comes from Micromonospora sp. CPCC 205546, assembly GCF_036902715.1. Classification (NCBI taxonomy): domain Bacteria; kingdom Bacillati; phylum Actinomycetota; class Actinomycetes; order Micromonosporales; family Micromonosporaceae; genus Micromonospora; species Micromonospora sp. CPCC 205546. The sequence goes on along the minus strand of NZ_JBAKHL010000054.1, from coordinate 15,940 downwards.
CCACTTTGGCAGCATGCCCAATGTGGGCGCGGATTTCGACAGTTGTCGGCGGGTCCGGGGCAAAGATCGTCCGCGCGGACGGCGAACGGCCGGTCGCGGAGCGTGCTCCGCGACCGGCCGTCGGTCGTCGATCGTCAGGGGCGACCCATGCCGCGGTACTCCCAGCCGGCCTGCGTCCACAGTGCCGAATCGAGGCAGTTGCGGCCGTCGACCACCTTGCGGCCGGCGGCCAGCTCGCCGAGGGCGACCGGGTCGGCGTTGCGGAAGTCGGCCCACTCGGTGAGCACGCAGACCAGGTCGGCGCCGGTCACGGCCTCGTTGATGCCGGGCTCGTAGACCAGTTCGGGCGCCACCGCGCGTGCCCGCTCCATGCCCTGCGGGTCGTAGACGTGCACGTCGGCGCCGGCCTTGCGCAGCAGCGAGGCGACGGAGAGCGCCGGCGCGTCGCGTACGTCGTCGGTGTTGGGCTTGAAGGTCGCGCCGAGCACGGCCACGCGCGTGCCGGAGAGGTCGGGCCCGGCGGGCCCGGAGCGGCGGCCGAGCAGCTCGGCGGCGAGCTGGACCACCCGGGTCCGGCGGCGCAGGTTGATCAGGTCGACCTCGTGCAGGAAGCGCAGCGCCTCGCCGGCGCCCAGCTCCTGGGCGCGGGCCTGGAACGCGCGGATGTCCTTGGGCAGGCAGGCACCGCCGAAGCCGAGCCCGGCCTGCAGGAACCGGTTGCCGATGCGCGGGTCGAAGCCGATGGCACGGGCCAGGTGGGTGACGTCGCCGCCGGAGGCCTCGCAGACCTCGGCCATCGCGTTGATGAACGAGATCTTGGTGGCGAGGAAGGCGTTCGCGGCGACCTTGACCAGCTCGGCGGTGGCGAAGTCGGTGACCACGAGGGGCACCTCGCGGTCCTCCGTGGCGGCCAGGTCGAAGACGCCCTTGTGGGCGGCGTAGAGCATGCCGTTGGCCCACTCGCTCTTGACGCCCACGACGATCCGGTTGGGCCGCAGCACGTCGTCGACGGCGAAGCCCTCCTGGAGGAACTCCGGGCTCCAGGCCACCTCGACACCGAGGTCGGCCGGGGTGTGCTTGCTGACGAGCTGCTCCACCCACTCGGCGGTGCCGACGGGCACGGTCGACTTGCCGACGATCAGCGCCTTGCGGGTCAGGTGCTGGGCCAGGCTGGTGACCGAGGCCTCGACGTACGACAGGTCGGCGCCCATGCCGTCGGCGCGCTGCGGGGTGCCGACGCAGATGAAGTGCACGTCACCGAACTCGGCGACCTCGGCGATGTCCGTGCTGAACCGCAGCCGCCCGGCCGTCAGGTTGCGCTTGAGCAGCTCGTCGAGGCCGGGCTCGTGGATCGGCACCTCGCCCGCGTTGAGCATCGCGATCTTGTCGGCGTCGACGTCGAAGCCGAGAACCTCGTAGCCGAGTTCCGCGTAGCAGATGGCGTAGGTCGCACCGAGATAGCCGGTGCCCAGGAAGGTCACCCGCGGTCGTTGCGCGCCGGAGGGGGGCGTCACCGCGGCGATGGCGGGCATCGGCTGGGTGTTCGGGTACGGGATCGTCACGCCTGTCTTCTCCGCTCGCGCTGGCGTCGCGTCGTTGCGTCGCGTTCTGCTGCGGCGCCTGGGCGGGCACCGGAGGGACCTTAACGTCTGCCTGTTTCCATCGTCGCCGGGCGGCGTCGGCGCTCCACCACGTCCGAGGCTACGCGGCGGTAACATGACCTGAACTCTGTCGCTATCCTTCAGTCTGCGCCGTCGGCGGTCAGGAGACGCTACAGACTGCGCATGATAGCGGTGAAGGGGAGGGGCCGACATGGCCGCAGAGCAGTCGTTCGACGTCTACCGGTTGCCCGAGGAACACGAGGCGATCCGGGAGGCGGTCCGTGAGGTCTGTGCGGCGAAGGTGGCGCCGCACGCCGCCGAGGCCGACGAGACCGGCGAGTTCCCGAAGGCGTCCTACGACGCCCTGCGGGCCGCCGACTTCCACGCCCCGCACATCCCCGTCGAATACGGCGGAGCGGGCGCGGACGCCCTGGCCACGGCCATCGTGATCGAGGAGGTGGCGCGGGCCTGTGCCTCGTCCTCGCTGATCCCGGCGGTCAACAAGCTCGGCACCATGCCGCTGCTGCTGGCCGGCTCCGAGGAGCTGAAGCGGCGTTACCTGACCCCGGTGGCGGCGGGTGACGCGATGTTCTCGTACTGCCTCTCCGAGCCGGAGGCGGGCAGCGACGCGGCGTCGATGACCACCCGCGCGGTGCGTGACGGCGATCACTGGGTGCTCAACGGCGTGAAGCGCTGGATCACCAACGCCGGGATCTCGGAGTTCTACACGGTCTTCGCGGTGACCGACCCGTCGGCCCGGTCCCGGGGCATCTCCGCCTTCGTGGTCGAGAAGTCCGACGCCGGGGTGAGCTTCGGCGCGCCGGAGAAGAAGCTCGGCGTCAAGGGCTCACCGACGCGCGAGGTCTACCTGGACAACGTCCGGATCCCCGCCGACCGCCTCATCGGCGCGGAGGGCACCGGCTTCGGCACCGCGATGAGGACCCTGGACCACACGCGGGTCACCATCGCCGCGCAGGCCCTCGGCATCGCCCAGGGCGCGCTCGACTACGCCAAGGGGTACGTCCAGGAGCGCAGGCAGTTCGGCAAGGCGGTCGCCGAGTTCCAGGGCGTGCAGTTCATGCTCGCCGACATGGGCATGAAGCTGGAGGCGGCCCGGCAGCTGACGTACGCGGCGGCCGGCAAGTCCGAGCGCGGCGACGCCGACCTGACCTACTTCGGCGCGGCGGCCAAGTGCTTCGCCTCGGACGCGGCCATGGAGATCACCACCGACGCGGTGCAGCTGCTCGGCGGCTACGGCTACACCCGCGACTACCCGGTCGAGCGGATGATGCGGGACGCCAAGATCACCCAGATCTACGAGGGCACCAACCAGGTGCAGCGCATCGTGATGGCCCGTCAGCTCCTGAAGGGCTGACCGGTCGGCGGGCGGGTCGGTCGTCCGGCCCGCCCGCATCCCCACCGGATCCCGGTCCCCCGCCGCCCGCAGGCCGGCGCGCGTGCGGCCGGGGCGTCACCGGATCTCGGTCGTCGTCTCGTCTTCCGGGCGGTTGGTGGCGCGCGGCGGCGCCGACCACGGCGAACCCCCGCCGGTGCGGCGCGGCAGCGGCTCCGTCGGCGTCTCGTCCGGGTAGCCGAGGCTCGGCGGGGCGGTGTCCCGATCGGCCGGCTCGGCCGGCGGCCAGTCGGTAAGCGTGAAGTCGTTGCGCTCCGGCCCCTCGGCGGGCGCCGGCGTCGGCTCGGTGACCGGCCGGGGCCACCGCCGCCAGCGCTGGCCGCTGAACGTGGCCACGACCAGCAGCAGGCCGATCAGGAAGAGCGTGCCGTTCTCGACCGGCACGTGCAGCGGCAGGGGGTCCCCGAAGACCTTCCAGCCGTCGGGGATGCGGTCCCGCACCTCGAAGGGCGCGACGAACATCCCCACGTACGGGGCGACGAGCAGCAGCCCGGCCACGAGGCAGCCCAGCGGCGAGGTGCGCAGCGTGCCGAGCAGACCGAGCAGGACCCCGCCGACGGCGAGGTAGACGGCGGGCTCGATGAGATTGGCCGAGTTCGAGGTGCCGATCTCGACCCAACGGCCGACGGTGTCCGCCGACCCGTCCTGCCCGAGGGTGACCAGCACCCACGTGACGGGCGCCACCACCAACCCCGCGAGGAAGCTCCAGAGATGTCGCATCCGCGCACCGTACCGTTTCCGACATGACCGAGCACCCCTCCACCGCGCCGGCCGGCAAACCGACCTCCTACTCCCGGGTCACCCTGAGCCGGATCATGACCGCGGTCGACGTCAACCTCTACGGCACCGTGCACGGCGGGGTGCTGATGAAGTTCATCGACGACGTGGCGGGCGCCGCGGCGGCCCGGCACAGCGGCGGCACGGCGGTCACCGCGGCCATCGACGAGATCGTCTTCACCGAGGCGGTGCGGGTCGGGGACCTGCTGCACGCGCACGCCCAGGTGAACTGGACGGGGCAGACCTCGATGGAGGTCGGGGTCCGGGTGGTGGCCGAGCGCTGGGACTCGGCCGAGGACGAGCCGGTGCGGGTGGCCACCGCGTACCTCGTGTTCGTGGGCGTCGACCTCGGCGGCGCGCCCCGGACGGTCCGGCCGGTGCTGCCGGAGAGCCCGGAGGACGAGCGCCGGTTCCGGGAGGCGGAGATCCGCCGCGCCCACCGGCTGGCCCGCCGCCGCGCCATCCAGGCCCACCGCGCCGGCTGAGCCGTCACGAGGGCGCCCCGGGGGCGGGGTGGCCTCCCCGCGCGGCCCACACAGGGCGGCGGCGGGGCATGTGGGCTCCGCACGTGCGCCGACGGAGGTCGGGTGCGGAGAATGGCGCTCTGAGGTAGGGCAAGATGGCGCCACGGCCCATTTCACAGTGTCGTGCGGGGCCAGGGGAGGGTGGAGCAGTGGGTGACGTGCTGTGGACGCCGCCGGCGGACGTACGCGAGCGGTCCCGGATCGGGAGCTACCTGCGCTGGCTGCGTGAGCACCGGGGGCTGGACTTCGCCGACTACGACGAGCTGTGGCGCTGGTCGGTCTCGGACCTGGAGGCGTTCTGGCGGTCGGTCTGGGACCACTTCGAGGTGGTCGCGCACACCCCGCCGACCGCCACGCTGACCGACCGGGGGATGCCCGGCGCCAGGTGGTTCCCCGGCGCCACCCTCAACTACGCCGAGAACGTGCTGCGGATGCCGGGCCGCGCCGACGACGACCCGGTCGTCGTCGCGCACGGCCAGACCCGGGCGCCGGTCACCCTCACCGCCGCCGAACTGCGCGAGCAGGTCCGCCGGGTGGCCGCCGGGCTGCGCCGGCTCGGCGTCACCGCCGGCGACCGGGTCGCCGCCTACGCGCCCAACATCCCCGAGACGTACGTGCTGCTGCTCGCCACGAGCAGCCTGGGCGCGGTCTTCTCGTCCTGCGCGCCGGAGTTCGGCACCCGCAGCGTCACCGACCGCTGGCAGCAGATCGAGCCGAAGGTGCTGGTGGCGGTGGACGGCTACCGCTACGGCGAGAAGCCCGTCGACCGGCGGGCCGAGGTGGCCGCGATCCGGGCCGCCCTGCCGTCGCTGGAACACACCGTCGGCATCGCCTACCTCGACCCGGCCGGGGATCCGGGCTCCGCGCCGTCGGGCGGCGCTCCGGACCGGACGACGGCCCCGTTCGAGGGCGCGCTCGCCTGGTCGGAGCTGGCCGCCGAGACCGACGAGCCGCTGACGTTCACCCCGGTCGCCTTCGACCACCCGCTCTACGTGCTCTACTCCTCCGGCACCACCGGCCTGCCGAAGCCGATCGTGCACGGCCACGGCGGCATCCTGCTGGAGCACCTGAAGATGCTGGCCCTGCACCACGACCTGGGCCCGGCGGACCGGTTCTTCTGGTTCACCACCACCGGCTGGATGATGTGGAACTTCCTGGTCTCCGGGCCGGCCGTGGGCGCGACGATCGTGCTCTTCGACGGCAACCCGGGCCACCCCGACCTGGGCGCGCTGTGGCGGCTGGCCGGGGAGACCGGCACCACGTACTTCGGCACGTCCGCGCCGTTCCTGCTGGCCTGCCGCAAGGCGGGGCTGGTGCCGAAGGAGGTCGCCGACCTCTCCGCGCTGCGCGGGGTCGGCTCGACCGGCGCGCCGCTGCCCGCCGAGGGCTTCACCTGGGTGTACGAGACGGTCGGCGACGACCTCCAGCTCCAGTCGCTCTCCGGCGGCACGGACGTCTGCACCGGCTTCGTCGGCGGTGTGCCGCTGCTGCCCGTGTACGCCGGGGAGATCGCCTGCCGGGCGCTCGGCGCCAAGGTGGAGGCCCGGTCGGCCGACGGCACCCCGGTCGTCGGCGAGCTGGGCGAGCTGGTGATCACCGAGCCGATGCCGAGCATGCCGGTGGGCTTCTGGAACGACGCGGACGGCACCCGCTACCGGGAGGCGTACTTCGACCTCTACCCGGGCGTCTGGCGGCACGGTGACTGGATCACCATCAACGACCGGGGCGGCTGCGTGATCACGGGCCGCTCCGACGCCACCCTGAACCGGGGCGGCGTACGGCTCGGCACCGCCGAGTTCTATTCGGTGGTCGAGGGGCTCGACGAGGTCGTCGACTCGGTGGTGGTGCACCTGGAGGACGACGAGGGCGGCGCCGGTGAGCTGCTGCTCTTCGTGGTGCTCGCCGAGGGGCTGGAGCTGGACGACGCGATGCGGAAGAAGGTCTGCCGCGAGCTGCGTACCGCTCTGTCGCCCCGGCACGTGCCGGACGAGATCCACCAGGTGCGGGCGGTCCCGCGCACCCTGTCGGCCAAGAAGCTGGAGGTGCCGGTCAAGAAGATCCTCACCGGCACCCCGGTGGACTCGGCGGCGGCCCGGGGCGCCCTGGCCAACCCGGAGTCCCTCACGGCCTTCGCCACCCTCGCCCAGACCCGCACCCCCCGCCCCTGACCCCACCCCCGCCCGCCGCGCCCCTCCGCAGAGGGGTGGGGTGGGGATGGGGGCGGTCAGGGGAGGGGGTGGGTTACCCGTTCCGTGGTGGCGCGGGTGGGCAGGGTGGACGGGTCGGCGTTGGCGCAGAGGACCGTGGTGGCGGCGGCCGTCAGGGGGGCGAGCAGCCAGTCGACCGGGTCGGGATACGCCCCCGTGTCGATCAGCACCCGGTCGCCGCGGTCGATGCCCAGCTCCGTCGCGCGGGCGGTCGCGCGGCCCAGCAGCGCCGCCTCGCCCGGGCCACCGGGGGCGTACGGGCTGAAATGGTCGCCGTGGGCGCGTACCTCGGCGACGTAGTCGGCGAAGCCCGGCGGCACCTGGCGCATCGGCAGGGCGAACGGGTGCAGGGCGAGGACGTACCGCTCTCCCGCGGACCAGGATTCCGCCTCGTCGAGCCGCGTCGCGGCGGTGAAGAGCACGTCCACGTCGCCCGGGGTGTCGGCGACGGTCAACCCGGCCGACCAGCAGCCGAGCAGCACCGCCGCGGTCTGCCAGTGCGGGGGCAGCAACACCCCGGCGACGTCGCCGGGGCCCGCGCCCACCTCGTCGACGAGCAGGTTCGCCGTCTTGGCCACCCAGTTCGCCAGCGTGGCGCCGGAGAGTTCGGTGCGTTCGCCCGTGGCGTCGTCGTACCAGGTCAGCAGCGGTCGGGTCGGGTCGGTCGCGATCGCGTCGGCGAAGACCCGGGCAATGTTCTCGGCCATCGGCGCGAACGATACGCCCCCGGTGGCCGTACTCGATGACGGCGACAAGTCGGCGTACCGTCGGGTCGCAGTCAGCGTCGGCGCCGGGCTCCGGCGTAGGCTTGCCGGAGTGTTGTTCCCCACAGATCCGTCAGTGCAAGGAGTTGCCCCGTGACCGCCGGCCGCCCGCCCCGCGTGCTCATCGACGCCACGAGTGTCCCCGTCGACCGTGGCGGCGTCGGTCGATACGTCGACGGCCTGCTCGGCGCCCTCGGCAAGGTGTGCGGGTCGGGGGTGGAGCTGGCCGTCGTCTGCCTCCGCACCGACCTGGAGCGCTACACCCGGATGCTGCCCGGCGCGGAGATCATCCCGGCCCCGGCCGCCGTCGCGCACCGCCCCGCCCGGCTCGCCTGGGAGCAGACCGGCCTGCCGCTGCTCGCCCAACAGGTCGGCGCGCAGGTGCTGCACTCGCCGTTCTACACCTGCCCGTTGCGCGCCGGCTGCCCGGTCACGGTGACCGTGCACGACGCGACGTTCTTCACCGAGCCGGAGCACTACGACAAGTCGCGGCGCACCTTCTTCCGCAGCGCGATCAAGACGTCCCTGCGCCGCGCCAGCCGGGTGATCGTGCCCAGCAAGGCCACCCGGGACGAGCTGATCCGGCTGCTCGACGCCGACCCCACCCGCATCGACGTCGCCTACCACGGCGTCGACCACGCCGCCTTCCACGCGCCCAGCGACGAGGAGAAGGCCCGGGTCCGGGCCCGGCTGGGGCTCGGCGGCACCAACTACGTGGCCTTCCTGGGCGCCAAGGAGCCGCGCAAGAACGTGCCGAACCTGATCCGTGGCTGGGCCCGAGCCGTGGCGGAGCGGGAGGACCCGCCGGCCCTGGTGATCGCCGGCGGCCAGGGGCACGACGACGACATCGACCGCGCGGTGGCGGAGGTCCCGTCGCACCTGCGGCTGCTGCGTCCGGGCTACCTGCGCTACGCGGACCTGCCCGGCTTCCTCGGCGGGGCCCTGGTGGCCGCCTACCCGTCCTACGGGGAGGGGTTCGGCCTGCCGATCCTGGAGGCGATGGCGTGCGCCGCCCCGGTGCTCACCACGCCCCGGCTGTCCCTGCCGGAGGTGGGTGGCGACGCCGTCGCGTACACCAGCGAGGCGCCCGAGCAGATCGCCACCGACCTGGCCGCGCTGCTCGACGACGAGCAGCGGCGGTTGTCCCTGGCCAAGGCCGGTTTCGACCGGGCCAAGGAGTTCACCTGGGAGTCGAGCGCCGAGGTGCACATCGCCGCGTGGAGCCGGGCCCGTTCCTGACCGCCACGACCGGCGACGCGAGAATGCGTCCCCGTTCAGGCGAATCGGGCATGATGTGCGGGTGATCTACGCCGTCATTCCGGCGGGAGGCAGCGGCACGAGGTTGTGGCCGCTGTCCCGCGCCGGCCACCCCAAGTTCCTCCACCCGCTGACTGGCTCCGCCGCCTCGCTGCTCCAGGCGACGGTGGACCGGCTGGGCCCGTTGACCACCGCCGAGCGCACCCTGGTGGTCACCGGGACCGCGCACGTGGCGGCGGTCGCGCGCCAGCTCGCCGGGGTGCCGGAGGAGAACATCCTGGTCGAACCGTCGCCCCGGGACTCCTGCGCGGCGATCGCCCTGGCCGCGGCGGTGATCGCGCGCCGGGACCCGGAGGCGGTGATGGGCTCCTTCGCCGCCGACCACCTGATCGGTGACGCGCAGCGCTGGCGGGAGGTCGTCCGGGAGGCGGTACGCGGCGCCGAGCGGGGCCTGCTGATGACGGTCGGCATCACCCCGACGCGCGCCGAGACCGGCTATGGCTACCTCCAGACCGGCGACCCGGTCGACGGGGGCCCGCTGCGGCCGGTGGCCGAGTTCAAGGAGAAGCCGAGCGCGGAGGTGGCCGAGGCGTACCTGCGCTCGGGGCGGCACCTCTGGAACGCCAGCATGTTCGTCTGGCGGGTCGACGTGTTCCTCGCCGAGCTGGCCCGTCAGCAGCCCGACCTGCACGCCGGGATCGTCGCGATCGCCGAGGCGTGGGGCACCGAGGAGCAGGACGACGTGCTCGGCACCGTCTGGCCGACGCTGCCGAAGATCTCCGTCGACTACGCGGTGATGGAGGGCGCGGCGACCGCCGGCCGGGTGGCCACCGTGCCGGGCGACTTCGGCTGGAACGACGTCGGCGACTTCCACACCCTCGGTGAGGTGCTGCCCGCCGACGCGGACGGCAACGTGGTGCTCGGCGTCGACGCCAAGCCGCCGGTGCTGCTGCGCGACAGCACCGGACTGGTGGTGGTGCCTCACTCCGGGCGGCTGGTGGCCACCGTCGGCGTGCACGACCTGGTCATCGTCGACACCCCGGACGCGTTGCTGGTCTGCCCCCGCGACCGGGCGCAGGACGTCAAGAAGGTCGTCGACGAACTCAAGGAACGGGGCGAAGAGGGGCTCGTCTGAGCGCCGCCAGGGCCGGGGCGACCAGGTGCGCCGTCCCGCCGGCCAGCGGCTCCGGCAGCCGGTCCGGCGGGAACCAGCCCAGCGCCTCGGACTCCTCGCTGACCCGTTCCACCGCGTCGGGCGGGGCGAGCACGGCGAAGCGCACGTCGTGGTGCAGCGAGCCGCCCTGGCAGCTCACCGGGTGGATGTCGACGTCGATCGGTACGGGGTCGATGCGCAGGCCGGGAATGCCGGACTCCTCGCCCGCCTCCCGCAGGGCGGCCTCGGCGAGGGTCCGGTCCGCCGGCTCGCAGTGCCCGCCGAGCTGCACCCACCGCCGGAACTTGCCGTGCAGGCAGAGCAGCACCCGGGACCCGGTGGCGTCGAGCACCAGCGCGCTCGCCGTCACGTGCCCGGGTCGGTGCGCCCGGCTCATCGCCACCGGCCCGGCGGCCAGCAGCGCCAGGGTGCGGTCGCGCGCCTCGGCGGCGGCCGGGCCGGTCGGCTCCCAGCGGCTCAGCGTCGCGACGGCGTCGGCGTGCAGCGCCGCGTGCGCCTCGGCGTGCCGCGCCTGATCCGCCTCGGCGCGCGGGGCCGTGTGCGCCCCGGCGGGCGGCGCGTCCGGCGACGGTCGGGAGGCGGCGGTGGGGGAGTCGGCCATGCCGACACTGTACGAGCCGACGCTTCGTACCCTGGCCCGGTGACCCTGCGACTGTTGGAGTTCGTCGTGGCCGGCAACGAGGCCAGCGACCTGCTGCCGGTGCGCTCCGTGCCGCTGCTGCGGGCGTACGGTGCCCGCCGCGGCTTCTGGACCGTGCTGGACGAGGGGCCGGTGGAGCACTGCCTGGCCCTGCTGCTGGAGCTGGTCGACGGCCGCTGGGTCGCCCACCACGTGGCGGCCGACGCCGGGGCGGAGAACGGCCGCACGGAGGACGGCGAGGCGCTCGCCCACCACGACGGCTGGGTGTACGTCTTCGGCTCCCACTTCGGCTCGAAGGCGGGACCGCTGCGCCCGCGACGCGCCTTCGTGGCCCGCTTCCGCGAGGACGACGCGGCGGTCGGCACGCTGCCGCTGCAGGTGGTCCGCAACCGGTTCCGGCTGCACCGGGCGGTCAACGACGCCCTGCTCAAGGCGGCGTTCACCCCGCTTCCGCCGGGTGCGCGGGTCCGGACCCGGTTCATCGGGGAGACCGTCGCCCGGGGCACCGCCCGGTCGAAGGGCTGGGTCAGCCGGCTCGTCCCCGACGACCTGCCGCTGAACGTCGAGGCGGCGGCCTTCACGCCGACCGGCGGTGTGCTGCTCGGGCTGCGGTTCCCGGTGACCGTCGACGGTGAGCCGATCCTGGTCGAGCTGACCGGTGTGCCGGACATGTTCGATCCCGCGCCGAGCTGGCCGCGGGCGACGGGGGCGTACGTCCTGACGGGGGTGACGCCGCCCGGCGCGCTGGCCGGCTTCCGGGCGGTCACGCCCACGGACGACGGCGGCTACGCGGCGATCGTCGGGTCCATCGACGCGCTGGGCAAGGGCTCGGTGCTGCTCGACGACCACCCGGCCGGCGGCGACGTCACCTCCCGGCACGTCCGGTTCCGCCTGCCCGGCGAGGGGCACCTGGTCCCCGGCGAACTGGTGGCCGACCTGGCGCCGTTCCACCACGTGGAGGGGGTGGCCGAGGGCGACGGGCAGAGCTTCTACGTCACCGACGAGGACCATCGGGTGGCGCTCTGGGTGGACTGACCGGCGGTGGACCGACGACCGGACGACACCTCCGCGGAGCAAGGCCGCAGACCCTCGTGGTGCCGCCCGGCCGCCGGGCCTTTCCCGTCCCCCGGACGCCTGGCTCTGGGCGTGTCGGGTGACGCGCCCGCCCCCGTGTGCGAGCAGTGGAAGCATGCCCAACGGCCCCGGGGAACGTCGAGGTCTTTCAGCCCACGCTTAAAGACGGAGATAAGTGCCGGCCAGGTACAGTGCAAACGGTTGCCAGGCATCCCCTCTGCCCGGCGACGCGGGAGCCGTCCATGCTGAAGATCTACTTTTCCGCCGAGGACATCCTCCGGACCCGGGTGGCTCCGGCGGCGGATCCGGTGTGGGAGCTGGTTCTCAGCCTGCACCTGCTGCCCGGCCGTGGCCGGGATCCGCTGCTGGCGGGCTGGCGGCGCAGCGTCACGCGCGGGCTGCGCGAGGGCAGCGACTCGGCGGGGCTGCGCCTCCTGCTGACGCTCAACCCGCCGCGCGGCTACTTCCCCGACTTCCTCACCCCGTACGAGAGCGTGTCGGGGTTCGACGCCGGCATGGAGGCGGTACGCAGCACCCCGGCCGCCCTGCTGCAGCGCGACCTGGCGCTGCTCGCCGCCGGCAGTGCCCTGCCTGTCGGCGCCGGGGCGCTGGCCCGGGGGGAGCCGGACACGCTGCGCGGTCTGACCGGCGCGATGGAGCGCTACCGGGGCCTGGCGATCGACCCGTACTGGACGCGGATCCAGGCGGCGGTGGAGGCCGACCGGGCCCGCCGGGCCCGCGCCCTGCTCGACGGCGGGGTGGAGGGGCTGCTGGCCAGCATGCGGCCCGCCATGCGCTGGGATTCCGGCATGCTGGAGATCCGCGACTACCCGCACAGCCGCGAGCTGCACCTGGGCGGGCGCGGCCTGCTGCTGGTGCCGTCGTTCTTCTGCGCGGCCACGCCGGTCGCCCTGCTCGATCCGGCGCTGCCCCCGGTCCTCGTCTATCCGGTGGACCGGCTCGGCGGCCTGCTGCCGGCCCCCGGCGAGGGCGGCGGTCCCGGTGCGTCGGATCCCGGGCGGGAGGCGCTGGCCGCGCTGCTCGGCCGGACCCGGGCCGCCGTGCTGGCGGCCAGCGACGACGGCTGCACCACCGGCGAGGTGGCCCGCCGGCTCAACATCTCGGCCGCCGCCGCGAGCCAGCACACCACCGTGCTGCGCAACGCCGGTCTGCTGGTCAGCCAGCGCGACCGCAACACCGTCCTGCACACCCTGACCCCGTTGGGCCGGGCGATGCTCAACTCCTGAGCCCCGCCCGGGCGCCGGCACGGCCTCGGCCGGGGCGGCGTCGCGCACAGGGCCGGGGCGGCGCGGTCACGCGGCCGGGGGCGGCGTCGTTCACAGGGCCAGGGCGGCGCTGGCGGTGGTGCCGGGGGGCGGGGGAAGCAGCAGGGAGGCGACGCCCTCGGCCGCCAGGGCGGTGCGGAGGCGTTGCAGGTCGGCGCCGAAGCGGACCAGGTCGACCGGGCCCGCCGGGGTGGCCGGCGAGCCGAGCACCAGCGTCGTCGCCTGCGCCGGCCAGCCGGGCACCCGGGCGGTCAGCCCGGCGCGGGCCTCCTCGTCGGCGACCAGGCTGAAGACCGTGCCGGCCGCGACCACGTCCGCGACCGTGCCGATCGCCCGGCGTACGGCCTCGGGGTCGGGCGGGGTCGGGTTGGGGGCGTCCGGCAGGGTGGCGGCGGCGGCCAGCCCGGCGGCCCTCGCCTCGGCGGTGCCCAGCGAGAAGAGGTCCATCGACGCGTCGCGGACCAGCGTCGACGCGCCGACGCCGTCGTCGGGGCGGGGCGCGGTGAGGTAGCCGCGCACCACCGCGACCGGCACCTGGTCGCACTTGCCCTTGATCAGCTCGCCCGCGCCGGCCAGCTCGTCCACCACCGCCATCTGGGTGAGCTGGAGCTCGTTGCCGTACGGGTCGACCTCGCCCCGGTGGTCGCGGATCGCGTCCATCCCGGCGACACCGAGCGCCACGTCGGTGAGCCCGTTGCGCCACGGCCGGCCCATCGTGTCGCTGACGATCACCGCGATGTCCACGCCGTGGCGCTCGCGCAGGGCGGCGCGCAGCGCCCGGGCCGAGGCGTCCGGGTCCTCGGGAAGCAGCACCAGCCGGGTCTTGTCGACGTTCGAGGCGTCGATGCCGGCCGAGGCCATCACGAAGCCGTGGTGGGTCTGCACGATCCGGGTCGCGCCCCGGGTCGCCACGACCCGGGCCGTCTCGGCGGCCAGCACGTCGTCGCGCGCGGCGAGCCGCTCCGGCCCGTCCGCCGGGACGTCGACGAGACGTCCCTCCGCCTTCGAGACGATCTTGCTGGTGACCACCAGCACGTCGCCGTCGCGCAGCCAGGGCGCGGCGCCGGCGATCAGGGCCGCCAGGTCGTCGCCCTCGGACACGTGGCCGATGCCCGGCACCGGCAGGATCTCCAGCCTCACGTCAGCTCCAGCGCGGCGCGGACCATGGCCGTCGTCGCCGCCTCGTCGGTCATCCGCAGCGGCGCCGCGCGGACCGTCACCTCCGGCACCACGGTGCCCGAGTCCTCCTCGGCGACCAGCCAGCCGTCGAGCAGCCCGCCGGCCGACCGGCCGCCGTATAGCCGGCCCACGCCGGCCGCGCTGCACTCCACCCCCAGCACCGCCAGACAGCGGTCGGCCATGCCGCGTACCGGCGCGCCGCCGATGATCGGCGACACGCCGACCACCGGGGCGGGGCCGGCGGCGACCGCCTCGCGCAGCCCGGACACGGCCAGGACCGGGGCGACGCTCACCACCGGGTTGCTCGGCGCGATCAGCACCACGTCGGCCCCGGCGATCGCCTCCAGCACGCCGGGGGCCGGTCGGGCGCTCTCCGCGCCGACGAAGACGAACCGGTGGGTCGGGACGTCGCCGCGGTGGCGTACCCACCACTCCTGGAAGTGGATCGCCCGCTGGCCGCCGTCGAGCTCCACCACCACGTGGGTCTCCAGCCGGTCGTCGGTCGCCGGCAGCACGCGTACGCCGGGCTGCCAGCGGTCGGCGAGGGCCTCGGTGACCGCGTGCAGCGGATAGCCGGCGTTCACCATCGTGGTCCGTACGAGATGGGTGGCGATGTCCTTGTCGCCGAGCCCGAACCAGGTCGGCTCCGCGCCGTAGGCGGCCAGTTCCTGCTTGACCGTCCAGCTCTCGCCGACGCGTCCCCAACCCCGCTCCGGGTCGGCGCCGCCACCGAGCGTGTACATCACGCTGTCGAGGTCGGGGCAGACCTTGAGCCCGTGCAGGAGCAGATCGTCACCGACGTTGACCACGGCGGTCACCTCGGCGCCGACCTCCCGGGCGTACGCGCGTACGCCGACCAGGAAACGAGCGCCTCCGATGCCGCCCGTCAGAACCACGATGCGCATGCCGACCATCCTCGCGTACGGGCCGCCTCCGGGCCGCCTGTCGGCCGGGAGACTAGGCTCACGTCGGCAACCGTCCGCATTCGCCCCGAGGGGGATCCCGTGACCAGCCCCGCCGAGCCCGCGTCCACCGACGCGACGCAGGCCAGCCAGCTGACCAAGCCGTTGCGTGAACTCGCCGCGTTCGTGCTGCTCGGCGCGAACGCCGTGTTCCTCTTCGTCGGCCTGATCCGCCTGGCCACGCCGACCGAGTACAGCACGTTCGGCGGTCGGGCGGGCAGCGCCTTCTTCGCCTTCATCGGCGTGGAGGCGGTGTTCCTGCCGCTGCTGGCCGTGCTGCTCGCCACGCACGTGAAACCCCCGGTGCCGAAGGCGAAGCTGATCACCCAGGTCGCCCTGGGCGAGTACGCCGTCAGTGCGCTGTTCGGCGGGCTGACGTTCCTCGTCTGGACGGTCGACCGGCTGGCCGAGGGCGAGATCCTCGACGCCTTCCTGGGCCTGCTCAGCCGCGTGGCCTGGCTGGCGCTGTTCGCGGTCGCCGCGTACGTCGTGTTCAAGGTCTGGCGCACCCTCTACCACGTGTCCAAGCCGAAGCCCCAGCCCGGCGTGTACGGCCAGCCGCAGCCCGGGTGGCCCCAGCAGCAGGGCGGCTACCCCGCCCCGGGGCAGCAGGTGCCCGGCCAGCAGGTCCCGGGCCAGCAGGTGCCCGGTCAGGGTGGCTGGCAGGCGCCGGGTCCCTACGGCGCCCCGTACGGTCAGCAGTCCGCGCCGTTCGCCGGCGGCCCGCCGCCGGGCGCGCCGTTCAGCGCGGCCCCGCAGTCCGCGCCCCCGTTCGGCCAGCCGCAGTCGGCGCCCCCGGCAGCCCCCGCGCCGCAGTTCGGCCAGCCGCAGAGCGCCCCGCCGTTCGGTCCGCCGCCCTCGGCCGACCCCACCCAGGCCATCCCGCGCCAGTCCGCCGAGCCGGCCGGTCACACCCAGGCGATCCCGCGTCCCGCCGCCGACGAGACCGACCGCACCCAGCACATCAACCCCGGCGACAACCCCGACGCCCCTCGCTGACCCCGGGCGACCGCCCACCCGAGCGCCCCGCACGGCACCTCGTGCGGGGCGCTCGCCGTTCCACCCGCCCGCTGCACACCCC
>NZ_JBAKHL010000053.1:0-45088 GCF_036902715.1 Micromonospora sp. CPCC 205546 | reverse complement strand
CCGAGACCTCCGGCATCGACTGGGGCGAGCTGCTGGTGCAGGTCGTGCTGGCTGCGATCGCCGTGGCGCTGGTCGCCGGTGTGGGTCGTCGCCGCAGCGTCACCCACCGGTAATCCCCGTACCGCGCTCGACGGGCGTCCGACCGACAGGTCGGGCGCCCGTTTCGCGTACGCCCAGCTCATGATCCCTGCCGGCGCGCGCTCGGCCGCTCCGGGTGTGGCCTGTGTGGGCGCCCCGGGCGCCGTCGTGGCGGATGCGGGTCCACCGGCCGGCCCCCGGGTCGGTCCGGCTCCGGGGGCGGTGCGTGGGGCGCCTCCCGGCGTCGAGCGGTGCCCGTGGGTGTCCCGCGTCCGGGGTCGGAGTCCGGTCTGGGCCTGCCTCGGAACCGTGTCCCGGAAAAGTCGGTTTGGGTTTTGAGCGGGTCGGGAACTTAGCGGTCACGACAGGAACACCACGAACCGTGGATCTGATTCTTTTTGAAGGAGGAGGGCGACGTGGAGCTCACCGTTTGGGGCATCGTCACCGCGCTCATCGTTGGTCTTATCATCGGCGCTCTGGGTCGTCTGCTCGTGCCGGGCCGCCAGAACATGCCGATGTGGCTGCACATGCTGATCGGTGTGGGTGCGGCGTTGCTGGGCACCGTGCTGGCTCGGGCGATGGGTATCGCCACCGAGACCTCCGGCATCGACTGGGGCGAGCTGCTGGTGCAGGTCGTGCTGGCTGCGATCGCCGTGGCGCTGGTCGCCGGTGTGGGTCGTCGTCGCAGCGTCACCCACCGGTAATCCCCGTACCGCGCTCGACGGGCGTCCGACCGACAGGTCGGGCGCCCGTTTCGCGTATGCCTGCGATCGTCCTGGTGCGCCCGGTTTTCGCCTCCGCGCCCGACGGCGCGTGATCGACCGGCTGCGGTACCGTCGCCTGTCTTTCGCCAACCGCCCACTGTCGTAAAGGAATTTTTCCTACTAAGGTGCGGCGGAGAAGGTTAGTGCCAAGCGGCGCGAGGGAGATGTGGCGTGAACAGGTGGAAGCGGCTGGCCCCGGTCACCGCCGTCGTGGCCTCGGCCGCGATGGTGCTGGCCGGTTGTGGTGGCTCCGATGACGACAAGGCCGCCGACAACAGCAAGCTCACGGTCTGGATGATGGGCGAGGGCAGCGAGGCGCAGACCAAGTTCCTCGACGGCGTCGAGACCGAGTTCCGGCAGAAGCACCCGGACACGGACGTGGTGGTCCAGTACATCCCCTGGCTCGAGGCGCCGAAGAAGTTCCAGGCCGCCCTCGCCGGCGGCGAGGGACCGGACGTCACGGAACTGGGCAACACCGAGACCCAGGGCTGGGCGGCGCAGGAGGCCCTGGCCGACGTGACCGACCGGATGAACGGCTGGACCGAGGGCAAGGACATCCTGCCCGACCTGGTCAAGAACGCCCAGCTCGACGGCAAGCAGTACGGCGTGCCGTGGTACGCCGGCGTGCGGGGGATGTACTACCGCACCGACTGGTTCGCCGAGGCGGGCGTGAAGCCGCCGACCAACTGGGACGAACTGGTCTCCGCCGCCAAGACCGTGCAGGCCAAGAAGCCGGGCACCTACGGCATCGCCCTGCCGGGCAACTCGGAGCTGCCGTTCTACTCGTTCCTCTGGGGTGCCGGCGCGGAGATCGCCACCAAGCAGGGCGACTCCTGGAAGTCCGGCTACAACACGCCGGAGGCGCAGAAGGCCGTCAAGTTCTGGACCGACATGGTGACCGTGCACAAGGTCGCCCCGCCGGCCGCCGCGGGCTGGAACGAGATCGACGCCCGCACCCAGTTCGCCACCGGCAAGGCCGCGATGGCCTTCGGCGGCAGCTGGCAGCAGGGCGCCATCAAGAAGGACAACCCGGAGATCGAGAAGGTCTGGGGCACGTTCCCGATCCCCGGTCCCGACGGCAAGGCGGCACCCGGGTTCGCCGGCGGTTCCGACGTCGCGATCTGGAAGGACAGCGAGCGTCAGGACCTCGCCTGGGACTACCTGACCGTGCTGCTGAACAAGAAGAACGACCAGGCGTTCGCCGACAGCCTCGGCTTCTTCCCGGTCTACAAGGACCTGGTCGGTGGCGACAAGTACGCCAGCGACAAGATCATGGCGGCGTTCGCCACCACGATGCAGAACACCAAGCTCACGCCGCTCACCCCGAAGTGGGTGGAGGTCAGCCGGACCAAGACGGTGACCCAGGCGATGAACAGCTCGGTCATGAAGGGTCAGAAGACGGTCGAGAAGGCTACCGCCGACGCGGCCGCGGAGATGGAAAGCATCCTCAACGCCAAGTGACGACGCTGACCGAGGCGCCGGAGACGGCCGCCGCGCGGGAGACCCCCGCGCGGCGGCGTCGCCGGGTGGACCGCCTGCCCTACCTGCTGCTCCTGCCCTGCCTGGTGATCATCGGAGTGCTGCTGCTCTGGCCGCTCGGCCAGGTGGTGGTGATGTCCTTCCACCGGCTCAACAACGTCCGACAGTTGCGCGGCGACCGCGAGTGGCCGTGGGTGGGCTTCGGCAACTACGCCGAGATCCTCAGCGATCCGTTCTTCCTGACGGTGCTGCGCAACACCGTCCTCTTCGCCGTGGCCAACGTCGTGCTCACCATGGTCCTGGGCACCCTGGTCGGCCTGCTGCTCAACCGGCTCGGCAGGAGGATGGCCGCCTTCGTGGCCAGTTGCGTGATGCTGGCCTGGGCCACCCCGGCGCTGACCGGCACGATCGTCTGGAAATGGATCTTCGACGACACCAGCGGCCTGGTCACCTGGCTGTTCAACGCGCTGCCCGACGGGCTGTCGCAGAGCCTCTTCGGGCGCAGCGACTGGACCGGCTACGGCTGGTTCAACTCGCCCCTGATGTTCTTCACGATCCTGACCCTGGTGGTGGTCTGGCACTCGTTCCCGTTCATCGCGGTCAGCGTGCTCGCCGGCCTCAAGAGCGTGCCGAGCGAGCTGCACGAGGCGGCCCGCGTCGACGGGGCCGGACCGTGGAAGGTGTTCTGGAGGATCACCTTCCCGCTGCTGCGGCCGGTCTTCGGAATCCTGATCGTGCTCTCCACCATCTGGGACTTCAAGGTCTTCACCCAGCAGTTCGTGCTCGCCGGCGGCACGCAGGACCGGCCGACGTTCATGCTGTCGATCTACTCGTACGCGGAGGCGTTCTCGCCCCCGCCCAAGTACGGCCTCGGCGCCGCGATCGCGGTGATCCTCACCCTGATCCTGCTGGTGGTGACCGGCCTCTACGTCCGCATGGTGCTCAAGCAGGAGGAGGACGCGTGACGCGACGCGGAGGCGGCGGGAGCGCGAAGCGGCTCGCCCTCAACGGCGCGGGGCTGCTGGTGGCGCTCTTCGCCGCGTTCCCGGTCTACTGGATGATCGCGACCTCGCTGAAGCCGAGCTCGGAGATCTTCTCGTCCACCCCCCGGCCGGTGCCCGGCGAGCCCACCCTGGAGCACTACCGGCAGATCCTCACCGGCAACCTGATCCCGGGCGTCACCTTCGCCGACTTCTTCCTCAACAGCGTGCTGGTCGCGGTCTCCACCGTGGTGCTCAGCGGCCTGGTGGCCCTGCTGGCCGCCACCGCGGTGGCCCGGTTCCGCTTCAAGCTGCGGACCACCTTCCTGATCATGCTGCTGGTGGTGCAGATGATCCCGCTGGAGGCGCTGGTCATCCCGCTGTTCCTGATGATCCAGCGGCTGGGGCTCTACAACACCCTGCCCAGCCTGATCCTCACCTACCTCGGCTTCTCGCTGCCCTTCGCGGTCTGGATGCTGCGCGGCTTCGTCGCCGCGGTGCCCAAGGAGCTGGAGGAGGCCGCCGCCATCGACGGGGCCACCCGAGCGCAGACCTTCCGCAAGGTCCTCTTCCCGCTGGTGGCGCCCGGACTGGTGGCCACCAGCATCTTCTCCTTCATCACCGCCTGGAACGAGCTGATCTTCGCGCTGACCTTCATCAACGACCAGGAGAGCTACACGCTGCCGGTCGCGATGACGTTCTTCTTCGGCCGCGACGACACCGCCTGGGGCCCGGTGATGGCGGCCTCCACGCTGTTCACCCTGCCCGTGATCGTCTTCTTCCTGCTCGTGCAGCGGCGGATGGTCTCCGGGCTGGTGGCCGGAGCCGTCAAGGGCTGACCGCCGCGCGGCACCAGCGAACCGTGGGGCCTCGCCGGGCCCCGGCGAGGGGCCTTCCTCGGGGCACCGGGGCATCCGGGGTGCGGGCTAGGCTGACCGCCATGACGGGCAGGCTGGCTTCGGTGAACATCGCCGTGGTGACCGAGGCGGAATGGGCGGGCGACGCGAGCGGCCGCAGCGGCATCGACAAGCGGCCGGTCGACGGCCAGGTGCTGCTGCGCGCCGACGGGGTGGCTGGCGACTTCATCGGCGAACGCGCCCACCACGGCGGTCCGGACCAGGCGGTCTACGTGTACGCCGAGGAGGACGCGTCCTGGTGGGCGGGGGAGATCGGCCGGAGCATCCGCCCCGGCGGCTTCGGCGAGAACCTGACCACCTACGCGGTGGACGTGACCGGCGCCGTGATCGGTGAGCAGTGGGCGGTCGGCTCGGCGCTGCTCCAGGTGACCAAGCCGCGCACCCCGTGCACCACGTTCGCCGGCTTCTGGGGCATGCCCGACCTGATCAGGCGGTTCACGGCGCGGGCGACGCCCGGGGCCTACCTGCGGGTGTTGCGCGAGGGAGAGGTCGGCGCGGGGGACCCGGTCGAGGTGGTGGACCGGCCCGCGCACGGGGTGACGATCGGCGAGGTGTTCCGGGCCCTGAGCCTGGAGCCGGAGCTGCTGCCCCGGCTGCTCGACGCACCGGACCTGCCCGAGTCGACCCGGGAGAAGGTGCGCCGCCGGCTCGCCGCGCGGAGCTGACGGCGCGGCGGATGAACGGGAACGGGCCCCGTCCCGTGGGGGAGGGGGCCCGTCCGGCGTCGGCTCGGCGCGACCGGCTGCTCAGCGCAGCCAGGGCACGCTGCGGTCGAGCAGACCGCGCTGCTTGAGCTCCTTGCGCAGCGGGATCTCGTCGTCGATGTAGCCGTCCCAGTTGATGCCCCAGTAGTTGGCGGTGTGGGTGCCCTCACCGCAGAGCTGGCGCTGCACCGGCGTGCGGTTGGCCCACCACTCGCCGTCCTTGTCGATGTGCAGCTCGTCCAGCGGCCGGATCCACCGATAGGTGTAGCCGACGAAGAGCATCTTGCGGGTGATGGTCGACAGGTTCGTCGACCGCGAGTGCCACTGGCGGCGGTCGAAGATGAAGGCGTCGCCCGGGTTGGCGGTGATCTCCACCGTGCCCTCGGGGTCCGGGTTGTGCACGGAGGTGTCCTCCGGGCGGGGCAGCGAGTTCCACAGGTGGCTGCCCGGGATCACCTTGGTGGCGCCCCGGCCCTTCTCCGACAGGTCGGAGAGCACGTACGCCACCTTGAGCGAGAACATCGGCCGGGGCAGGTTCGGGTCCATCGTCTCCGGGTCGGAGTTCTGCCGGTAGCCGTCCTGGTGCCACCCCCAGTAGGGCTTCTCCGGCTCCGCCGCCGGCGGGGTGACGTCCAGGTGGTTGTGGTGGGTGTAGATGTTCCAGCCGGCCAGGCCCCACATGTACGGGAAGGCGATCGGGTGGGTCAGCAGGTCGCCGAAGAGCTCGTCGCGCTCCAGGAAGCCCAGCAGGTGCAGGGTGCCGTCCTTGGTGGTGGTGCCCTTCGCCTGCTCCTCGGCGTAGACGCGGTCCACCGCCGCCTCCAGCGCCGCCCGGTGGTCCTCCGTCAGGACGTTGCGCAGCAGGAGGAAGCCCTGCTCGTGGAACTCCTTGCGGTCGGTGTCACTGATCGGTTCGTAACCGGTCCGGTCGCCGTAGTCGAACACCTCGACGTACCCCTCCCCATGAGGCGAAACCATTGCTCGCACAGGTCGCCGATCGTAACGCGCGGGTTCCGGGGTCAGGTACTCCCCGGGGGCGTGCGCGGTCGTGTCCCGACCGTCGGAAGCCAGGTGGTGACGAAAGGTCACGAGAGAGGAGCTGAATGTGGATTGTGGGCGGAAATGCCGGTTTGCGCGGTGACTGCCGGTAAGGAAATCGAGGCCACTACGCCTCGGCGAAGACCTCGGCGACCACCCGGCCGTCGGCTGCGGCGTCGTCGGTGCGGTTCCAGGTGCCGCCGCGCGCCGTCCACTCCAGGTCGCCGAAGCGCACCCGCTTCACGCCGTGGTCCTGGGCGTGGGAGACCAGCCAGTGCGCGTACCGCCAGCCCCGGCGCTCGTCGGCGGCCGGGACCGTCAGGCCCGTCAGGTCCGCCACGGTGCTCGCGCCGGCCAGGCCCCAGTCCAGGGTCAGGCCCCGGGTCAGCGCGCTCGCCGCCGCCTCGCCGCGCATCGCCGGGTCGCGGCCCACCGTGCAGGCGACCGCCCCGGTGGCGTGCCCGACCAGGGCCCGGGTCAGCACCTCGGACTCGTCCGCCCACTTCTGGTATGCCTCCGGGAAGGCCGAGCGCTGCACCTTCTGCGCCGCGTCGGTGACCCGCATCTGCTCCCAGCCGCGCACCTTCTTGAGCCCTGCGTAGAACTTGCCGGCCGCGTAGCGGGGATCGCGGATCTGCTCCGGGGTGCCCCAGCCCTGGCTCGGGCGCTGCTGGAACAGGCCGACCGAGTCGCGGTCGCCGCCGGTGAGGTTGCGCAGGCCGGATTCCTGGTAGGCCGTGGCCAGCGCGACGACGACGGCCCGCTCGGGCATCTTGCGCTGGATGCCGATGGCCGCGATCGTCGCCGCGTTTGCCATCTGGTCGGCGTCCAGGGACACCCGGCCGTCCGCCTGCACCGTGCACGTCCGGCTGGCCAGGGGAAGTCGCAGCTGTCCGCCCACCTGCCGGACGACGATCCAGATCCCGACCGCGGCGAGGACGACGAGGGCGACGCCGCCCGCCACGACTGCGCGAGTACGCACCCACACCCCCTGATCGACAGTCCGACAAGCGTACGTCCCCCGTGTTGCCTTCCGGGTCGTCCGACCGGTTCTGCGCGACCACCCGGCGTGGCACCGGCCGGCCGCCGGGCGGACGGTGCCACGCCCGCGGTCCCCGCTATCGGCCGTCGCCCGCCGTGGCGTCGCCGTCGGCCGGCACCCAGCGCGCCGGCCGCTTCTCCCGGAACGCCAGCACGCCCTCGCGCCCCTCCTCCGACAGGAAGTATCCGGTCGAGAGGGTGGACAGCGCGGCGATCTCCGACCGCAGGTCCGTGGCGGGCGGCCGGCGCAGCAACTGCTTCGCCCCGGCCAGCGCGCCCGGTGCCCCCCGCACCAGAGAGTCGCAGTACCCCGCAACCGCCGCGTCCAGTCCGTCCGCCGGCACGGCGGCGGTCACCAGGCCGATCTCGGCCGCCCGCCCGCCGTCGAAGGTGTCGCCGGTCAGGTAGAGCTCGGCCGCCGCGCGGGGGTGCAGCCGGGGCAGCACGGTCGCGGAGATCACCGCCGGCACCACACCGATGCGCACCTCGGTGAAGGCGAACGTCGCCTCCCGCGCGCACACCGCCAGGTCGGCCGCCGCGATCAGGCCGAGGCCGCCGGCCCGCGCGGGCCCGGCCACCCTCGCCACCACCGGCTTCGGGCACTCCCAGACCGCCGCGAGCACGTCGCCGAGCATCCCGGCCGGCACGGTCCCGCTGGCGTACGCGGCGGCCGTCTCCTTCAGGTCCGCCCCGGAGCAGAAGACCGGGCCGGCGTGGTCGAGCACGATCACGCGTACGGCGTCGTCGGCGACCGCCTCGGCGAGGCCGGCCAGCAGCTGGGTCATCAGCGGCGTGGAGAGCGCGTTGCGGTTGTGCGGGCTGTCCAGGGTGAGGGT
Organism: Micromonospora sp. CPCC 205546; assembly: GCF_036902715.1. Classification (NCBI taxonomy): domain Bacteria; kingdom Bacillati; phylum Actinomycetota; class Actinomycetes; order Micromonosporales; family Micromonosporaceae; genus Micromonospora; species Micromonospora sp. CPCC 205546. Next base: position 37,251 of record NZ_JBAKHL010000053.1, on the reverse strand, counting down.
GGTCACCCCACGGGCCGTGGCGGCCCGCACGAGCACGTCGGGAGAGGTCATGGAAGGGCACACTAGTGGCCATGCCCGGCGTCCTTCCAGAAGGCGAAACCGTCCCCGTCGACGGGTCGCTGCCCGCCACCGCCACCCGTGCCGTCGGCGCGCGCGGTTTCGGCGTGTACGTGCACGTGCCGTTCTGCGCCAGCCGCTGCGGCTACTGCGACTTCAACACGTACACCTCCGCCGAGCTGGGCGGCGGGGCGAGCCGGGAGGAGTACGCCGACACCGTGCTGGCCGAGCTGGCGCTCGCCCGCCGGGTGCTGGGCGACGCCCCGCCACCGCGGGTCGACACGGTCTTCGTCGGCGGCGGCACCCCGACCCTGCTCCCCGCCGACGACCTGGCCCGGATCCTCGACGGCATCGACCGCACATGGGGGCTCGCGCCCGACGCGGAGGTGAGCACCGAGGCCAACCCCGAGTCGGTCACGCCGCAGTCGCTCAAGGCGCTGCGGGCCGCCGGCTACACCCGCATCTCGCTGGGCATGCAGTCCGCCGCGCCGGGGGTGCTGGCGATCCTCGACCGCACGCACAGCGCCGGCCGGGCCGTCGCCGCCGCCCGCGAGGCGCGCGACGCCGGCTTCGACCACGTCAACCTGGACCTGATCTACGGCACGCCGGGGGAGAGCGAGGCCGACTTCGCCGCCTCGCTGGACCAGGTCGTGGCCGCCGGGGTGGACCACGTCAGCGCGTACGCCCTGATCGTGGAGGACGGCACCCGGCTGGCCACGCGGATGCGGCGCGGCGAGCTGCCGTACCCCTCCGACGACGTCGCCGCGGACCGCTACCTCGCCGCGGAGGCCGCCCTCGGCGCGGCCGGTCTCTCCTGGTACGAGGTGTCGAACTGGGCCCGCGACGAGGCGGCCCGGTGCCGGCACAACCTGCTCTACTGGACCGGCGCCGACTGGTGGGGCCTCGGCCCCGGGGCGCACAGCCACGTGGGCGGCGTGCGCTGGTGGAACGTCAAGCACCCCACGACGTACGCGAAGCGGCTGGCCGCCGGCGGGTCGCCCGGCCTGGCCCGGGAGGTGCTCACCGCCGACGAGGCGCACATGGAGGACGTCATGCTCCGGCTGCGCCTCGCCTCCGGGCTGCCCCTGGACGCCCTGGACGAGGCCGGCCGGGCGGGCGCCGCGCGGGCCCTGGCCGCCGGGCTGCTGGCCGCCGATGGGCACGCGGCCGGGCGGGCCGTGCTGACCCTGCGGGGCCGGCTGCTCGCCGACGCGGTCGTGCGCGACCTGCTGCCGTGAACCGCGTGCCGGGGCCGGCCGGGGGAGCGGCCGACCCGGGTCACCTGGTGAAGGCGTAGGTCATCGGGTAGCGGTAGAGCACGCCCTCGTTGGCCTTGACGCCGCCGACGATGCCGAAGATCAGCGGCACCAGCCAGACGAGCATCGGGACGAAGAACAGCACCCCGCAGGTGATCAGCGTGACCACCCAGCTCAGCACCCCGACGATCGTCCAGGTGAGCTGGAAGTTCAGCGCCGCGACGGCGTGCGCCCGGGCGGTCGGCGACTGCTGCCCCCGGGCCATCAGCGCGATGAGCGGCGCCAACCAGCCGAGCAGGCCGCCGCCGACGATCACGCCGGCCGCGCCGCCGAAGTGGGCGATCAGGGCCCAGTTCTTGTCGTCGTTGCTGGCGTAGCCGCCCGTCGGCGGTGCGTAGCCGCCACCGGCCGGATAGCCGGCCCCGGGCGGGCCGTAGCCGCCGGGCGGGGGATAGTCGCCGGGCGGGCCGTAGCCACCGGGCGGGGGGAAGCCACCGGGCGGGGGGTAGTCGCCGGGCGGAGGGTAGCCGCCCGACGACGGCTGGTCGCCGGTGGGCGGCGGATAGTCACCGGGTGGAGGATGGCTGCCCGGGCCCGGCGCCCCGGACAGTGGTGCGGTGGGGTCGCCGCTGCCGGCGTGGCCGGGAACCCCCGACGGAGCGGTGGGGTCCGGCGGGAAGCCGGGGTCCCCCGCTCCGGGAGGGCGAGGTGGTTCAGTCATGAAGGTCACGGTAGGGGCAGCCGGCAAGGCGGCACCAGCGCGACACCGGTCGGGACGTCCGAAATGACCGCTGCCGGGTGGTGTCGCGCGGTCGCCGATCTGACTGATCGCCCCAGGTCGATCATCGCGCCGGCGGCCCCGCCGACGTAGACTGGCACTCGCTACAGTCGAGTGCCAGCAGCCCGCTCCGGCCCCGTGTGCCGGTGCCGACGTGCGACAGGAGGTGGGGAGGATGGGTCTCGACGACCGCAAGCTCGCCGTGCTGCGCGCGATCGTCGAGGACTACGTCGCCACGCAGGAGCCCGTCGGCAGCAAGGCGCTGGTCGAGCGACACCAACTGGGGGTCTCGCCGGCGACCGTCCGCAACGACATGGCCGTGCTGGAGGAGGAGGGCTACATCCGCCAGCCGCACACCAGCGCCGGCCGGGTGCCCACCGACCGGGGCTACCGGCTCTTCGTGGACCGGCTGTCCCGGGTGAAGCCGCTCAGCCCGGCCGAGCGCCGGGCGATCGAGCGGTTCCTGGTCGGCGCCGTCGACCTCGACGACGTGGTGCACCGCACGGTCCGGCTGTTGGCGCAACTCACCCGGCAGGTCGCCGTCGTGCAGTACCCGAGCCTGGCCCGATCCTCGGTGCGCCACCTGGAGCTCGTGCCGATCTCCACCACCCGGCTGATGCTGGTCATGATCGCCGACACCGGCCGGGTCGAGCAGCGGCTGGTCGAACTGCCCGCGCCGATCCCCGCCGACGACGTCACGGACCTGCGCCGGCTGGTCAACGAGAAGCTGGTCGGCACCCGGCTGTCGGAGACCCCGCCGCTGGTGCAGGCGCTGGTCGAGGAGGCCGTGCCGCACCTGCGTCCGGCCATGACCACCCTCTCCACCGTGCTGCTCGAGACGCTGATCGAGCGGCACGAGGAGCGGATCGCGCTGGCCGGCACGGCCAACCTGACCCGCGGCGGCCTGCTCGACTTCCAGGGCTCCCTGCGCCCCATCCTGGAGGCGCTGGAGGAGGAGGTCGTCATGCTCAAGCTCATCGGCGAGGCGGAGCCGAGCACGACGCGGGTGCTGATCGGCGACGAGAACGAGATCGACAACCTGCGCGCCGCCTCGGTGGTCAGCACCGGCTACGGGCCGGGCGCGACCAGCGTCGGCGGGCTCGGTGTGCTCGGGCCGACCCGGATGGACTACCCCGGCACCATCGCCACGGTGCGGGCCGTGGCACGCTACGTGGGCGAGCTGCTGGCCCAGAACTGACCAGTCAGGGCCGACGGCCGGCTCCGGCCGCCGACCGGCGCAACGCGAGACGAACATGAGGACACGGAACGCAGTGGCCAGGGACTACTACGGCATTCTCGGGGTGAGCCGGGAAGCCTCCGACGACGAGATCAAGCGCGCCTACCGAAAGCTGGCGCGACAGTTCCACCCGGACGTGAATCCGGATCCGGAGGCCCAGGAGAAGTTCAAGGACATCAACGCCGCGTACGAGGTCCTCTCGGACGACCGGAAACGGCAGATCGTCGACCTGGGCGGCGACCCGCTCGCCCCCGGCGGCGGGGGCGCGGGAGGCCCGGGCGGTCCCGGCGGCGCCGGACCGTTCGTCGGCTTCCAGGACATCATGGATGCCTTCTTCGGCGGCGCGGCCGGCGGTTCGCGGGGCCCGCGACCGCGGACCCGGCCCGGCGCCGACGCGATCCTGCGGCTGGAGCTGGACCTGCACGAGACCGCGTTCGGCGTCGAGGCGCCGATCACCGTCGACACCGCCGTGCTCTGCACCACCTGCTCCGGCGCCGGCACGGCGGCCGGCACCCACCTGGCCACCTGCGAGGCGTGCGCCGGCCGGGGCGAGGTGCAGTCCGTGCAGCGCACCTTCCTCGGTCAGGTGGTCTCCGCCCGGCCGTGCACGGTCTGCCAGGGGCACGGCACCACCATCCCGCACCCGTGCCCGACCTGCGCCGGCGACGGCCGCGTCCGCACCCGGCGCTCGCTGACGGTCAAGATCCCGGCCGGTGTCGAGGACGGCATGCGCATCCGGCTCGCCCAGCAGGGCGAGGTCGGCCCGGGCGGCGGCACGGCCGGCGATCTCTACGTGGAGATCCACGAACGGCCGCACGACGTCTACTCCCGCAAGGGCGACGACCTGCACTGCCGGGTCACGGTGCCGATGACCGCGGCGGCCCTCGGCACGCGGCTGACCATCAAGACGCTGGACAGCGAGGAGACGGTCGACGTCAAGGCCGGCACCCAGCCGGGCAGCACGCTGCGGCTGCGCGCCCGGGGCGTGCCGCACCTGCGCGGCACCGGCCGGGGTGACCTCTACGTCCACCTCGACGTGCGCACCCCGACCAAGCTCGACGCCGACCAGGAGAAGATGCTGCGCGACTTCGCCAAGACCCGGGGCGAGGAGGTCGCCGAGCTCAGCAAGCAGGGCGGCTTCTTCTCGCGGATGCGCGACGCCTTCAACGGCCACGCCTGACCCGGCCGCCTGACCGCCCCGGCGCCCGCCGGGCGGCTAGCCTGATCGTCGTGTCCGCGCCGCTGTTCCTGCTCGACCCGCTGCCCGCCGCCGACCGACTGACCCTCGACGGCCCCGAGGGGCACCACGCCGCCACCGTGCAACGGCTGCGCGTCGGCGAGGAGTTGCTGCTCGCCGACGGCCGGGGCGGCACCGCGTCCGCGGTGGTCACGGCCGTCGGCCGGGGCACCCTCGACCTCGAGATCACCTCCCGGGGGTACGTCGACGCGTCCGTCCCACGTCTGGTGGTGGTGCAGGGCATCGCCAAGGGCGACCGGGGCGAGTTGGCCGTGCAGGCGATGACCGAGGTCGGGGTGGACGAGATCGTGCCCTGGGCGGCGTCCCGCTCGGTGGCGCAGTGGCGCGGCGACCGGGGCGTACGGGCGCGGGAGAAGTGGGTGGCGACGGCCCGGGAGGCGGCGAAGCAGGCCCGCCGGTCGTGGCTGCCGGTGGTGGCCGGCGCCCCCGACGAGTCCACCGCGACGGTGGCCCGCCGGATCGCCGGCGCCGCCGCGGCGTTCGTCCTGCACGAGGAGGCGAGTGAGCGGCTGACCACCGTCGAGCTGCCCGCCGCCGGTGAGGTCGTGCTGGTCGTCGGCCCGGAGGGCGGCATCGCCGAGGCCGAGCTGACCGCCTTCACCGAGGCCGGCGCCCGGCCGGTGCGCCTGGGGCCCTCGGTGCTGCGTACGTCCACCGCCGGGGTGGCCGCCCTCAGCGTCCTGGCCACCCGCCTCGGCCACTGGTGACCAAACCCAAACCCACCCACCCCGGGTCGACCCCGCCCCGCCACCCCGGGTCGATCATGCAGTTGTGGTGGGCAGGACGGGCGTTTTCGCGCCTTTCGTCAGGCACCACAACTGCATGATCGCCGAGAACCCGGCGGGGCCGGGGCCGGGGTGGGTGCCGCCGGTCCGGCAGGGTCAGCTGCGCAGGTAGGACGCGCCGTTGAGGTCGACGATGGTGCCGGAGGCCCACTCCGCCTGCGGGGAGGCGAGCCAGTGCACGGCGGCGGCGATCTCCTCGGGGCGGGCCACCCGGTTGAACGGGCTCTGCGCCCGGATGGCGGCGCCCCGCTCCCCACTCAGGTGTCCGGTGGTCATGTCGGTCTCCACGAAGCCCGGGGCGACCGTGGCGATCGTGATGCCGTACGGGGCGAGGGCCACCGCCAGGGACTGCCCCAGCGCGTTCAGCCCCGCCTTGCTCGCCCCGTACGCCGGCTGCTCCGGCTCGCCCCGGAAGGCGCCCCGGGAGGAGACGTTGACGATCCGGCCGCCCCGGTCGCGCATGTGCTGCGCGGCGCACCAGATGACGTTGCCCGCGCCGGTCAGGTTGGTCTCCAGCACCTGCCGCCACTGCGCGCGCCACTGCTCGTAGGAGGCGCCGAAGACCGGGTGCGGGGCGTCCCGCTCGCCGTACACCCCGGCGTTGTTGACCAGCACGTCGAGCCCGCCGAGCAGGCCGGCCGCCTCGTCGACCATCGCCCGTACGGCGTCCGGGTCGGTCAGGTCGGCGCGCACCACCACGTGGCCCTCGCCGGGCAGTTCGGCGCGTAGCCCCTCGGCCAGCTCCGCCGAGTCCCGGTGGTGGATCGCCACCCGGTCGCCGCCGGCCGCGAAAGCGGTCGCCACCGCCCGCCCGATGCCGCGCGAGGCCCCCGTCACCAGTACCGCCCGTGAAGTCACGTCGGCCATCATGCCCGACCGCCCCGGCCCCGCCGCCGGCAAGGGACCCTCGCGTCACCGCGGGCGTCGATCCGGCGCCCTTCCTTACACTGCCCCGATGGGAACCGACTGCCTGTTCTGCCGGATCGTCGCCGGGGAGATCCCGGCCACGATCGTCCGGGAAACCGCCACCACCCTCGCCTTCCGCGACATCGACCCGAAGGCCCCGGTGCACGTGCTGGTCATCCCGAAGGAGCACTACGCCGACGTGGCGACGCTCGCCCAGGGTGACCCGGCGCTGGCCGGGGAGGTGCTCGCCACGGCCGCCGCGGTGGCCGAGGACGAGGGGCTGCTCGGCGACGGCTTCCGGCTGATGTTCAACACCGGCGCGTACGGGGGCCAGGAGGTCTTCCACGTGCACGCGCACGTGCTCGGCGGGGCGCCGCTGGGCCCCATGCTGGCCCGGAACCTCGCGTGACGGCGGTCGACGACCGCCTGTCGCGGCTGGTGCGGACGGTCCAGGCGCAGGCCCGGGTGCCGGCGGTGTCGGCGGCCCTGCACCGGGCCGACCGCCCGCTCTGGACGTGCGCCGTCGGCGGCACCGGCAACGACACCGAGCTGGGACCGGGCACCCGGTTCCGGATCGGGTCGGTCACGAAGACGTTCACCGCCGTGCTGACGCTCCAGTGCCGCGACGACGGCCTGCTCGACCTCGACGACCCGCTGGGCCGGCACCTGGACCTGCCGGCGCACGGCGAGCTGACGGTGCGCCGGCTGCTGTCGCACACCGCCGGCCTGCAACGCGAGCCGTACGGCGACGTCTGGGACACCCTGCGCGCGCCGGACGTCGACGGGCTGGTCGCCGACCTGGCCCGGGCCGAGCGGGTGCTGCCGCCGGGCCGCCGCTACCACTACTCGAACCTGGGCATGGCGCTGCTCGGCCGGCTCGTCGGCCACCTGCGGGGCGGCACCTGGGCGGAGGTGCTGGGCGAGCGGGTGCTGACCCCGCTGGGGCTGGCCGGGACCTCGGTGACGCCCGGGCCGCACGCCGCGACGGGGTTCCTGGTCGACGCGTACTCCGACGAGGCGCACCCCGAGCCGCCCACGGACTTCGGGGCGGTCGGTCCGGCGGCGCAGCTGTGGAGCACCGCCTCCGACATGGCCCGCTGGGCGGCCTTCCTCGCCGACCCGGCGGCGCTGGACCCGGCCGGCGCCGTGCTCGCCCCGGCCACGCTGGACGAGATGCGCTGGCCGGTGACGGTCACCGACGAGACGCTCTGGGCCGGGGGCTTCGGGCTGGGGCTGATCCTCGTGCCGCAGGGCGAGCGGATCATGCACGTCGGGCACGACGGCGCGATGCCTGGATTCCTGGCCGGCGTCTACGGCCGGCGGGGCGGGGAGGGCACCCCCGGCGCGATGGGGGTCGCGGTGCTCGGCTCCTCCGGCACCGCCGGCGATCTCCTCGACCTGCCGCACCGGCTGCTGGCCGCCGCGGTCGAGCACGACCCGGCCGACATCACGCCGTGGCGGCCGGGCCCGCCCGCACCGGAGGGCGTACGCGGGCTGCTCGGTCGCTGGTGGGGGGAGGGTTTCGAGCACGTCTTCTCCTGGCACGACGGGGAGCTGCGGGCCCGGGGCGCCGCCGATCCGGCGGGCAAACCGCCGTCGGTCTTCGTCCCGCTGCCGGACCGGCCGGACGTGTTCCGCACGGTCTCCGGCCGGGAGGCGGGGGAGTTGCTGCGGCTGACCCGGGACGAGCACGGCACGGTGGTCCTGATGCACTGGGCGACCTACCGGTTCACCCGGCACCAGGAGACCTTCGAGCGCTACGACTTCCGAGCCGGTTCCTGACGGGCGCGACCGGTCGGGGCCGAGAACCCGCCCCGTCCGGTCCGCCCCTGCCGGGGACGAGGTGACCGGTCCGCCCGTGCCCTGCGCGCGGAAATGGGCAGGGTGTCACCGCTGTTGGGAAGATAAGATGGCAGTAACGTCAGCGCGCCGCGCCAGCAGGCCCGGCGCCGAGATCGAGAGCAGGTGGCGCAGGGCCCCTCGGCCCGACCTATGACCGGCACCCCACCTCCCGGCCCGCCCCGGGTGCAGACCAGGATCACCGTCCCGGATTCCAAGATCATGGTCAACCTGCTCGGCGCGGGCGACGAGATCCTGCGACTGGTCGAGCGCTCCGTGGACAGCGACGTGCACGTCCGGGGCAACGAGATCACCATCACCGGCGCCCCCGCCGACAACGCCCTCGCCGAGCGGATCTTCAGCGAGCTGCTCGAGCTCATCGAGAAAGGCGAGACCCTGACCACTGACGCCGTCCGGCGTACCGTCGGCATGCTCGAGCAGGGCGGCGCCGAGCGGCCCGCCGAGGTCCTGACGCTCAACATCCTCTCCCGGCGCGGGCGCACCATCCGTCCCAAGACGCTGGGGCAGAAGCGCTACGTCGACGCGATCGACGCGCACACCATCGTCTTCGGCATCGGCCCCGCCGGCACCGGCAAGACCTACCTGGCGATGGCGAAGGCCGTCCAGGCGTTGCAGGCCAAGCAGGTCAACCGGATCATCCTGACCCGGCCGGCGGTCGAGGCGGGGGAGCGGCTGGGCTTCCTGCCCGGCACGCTCAACGAGAAGATCGACCCCTACCTGCGCCCGCTCTACGACGCGCTGCACGACATGCTCGACCCGGAGTCCATCCCCAAGCTGATGGCGGCGGGCACGATCGAGGTCGCGCCGCTGGCGTACATGCGGGGGCGTACGTTGAACGACGCCTTCATCATCCTCGACGAGGCACAGAACACCACGCCCGAGCAGATGAAGATGTTCCTCACCCGGCTCGGCTTCAATTCCAAGATCGTCGTCACCGGTGACGTCACCCAGGTGGACCTCCCCGGCGGCACGACCAGCGGCCTGCGGGTGGTCCGGGAGATCCTGGAGAACGTCGAGGACGTGCACTTCGCCGAGCTCTCCAGCTCCGACGTGGTCCGCCACCGGCTGGTCGGGGAGATCGTCGACGCGTACGCCCGCTGGGACGAGCGGGAGAACCAGCAGGCGCAGGGCGTGCACGCCGTGCCGGGGCGGTCCGCCCAGGGCGGCCGGGCCGGCCGGCGCCGCTAGAGCGAGGGAAGACTGTTGTCCATCGAGATCGCCAACGAGTCGGGTGTCGACGTCGACACCGACGCCGTGCTCGCCGTGGCCCGGCACGCCCTCGACGAGATGGGGGTCAACCCCCTCGCCGAGCTGTCCGTGCTGCTGGTCGACATCGACTACATGACCGAGCTCAACCACCGGTGGATGGGCGGCGACGGCCCGACCGACGTGCTCGCCTTCCCCATGGACGAGGGCAGCGTCGACCACGGGCCCGGCGAGACGTCCGCCGCCGGTGGCGAGCCGGCGCTGCTCGGCGACATCGTGCTCTGCCCCGAGGTGGCGGCCAAGCAGGCGGCCACCGCCGGTCACGCCCCCGCCGACGAGCTGCACCTGCTCACCGTGCACGGCGTGCTGCACCTGCTCGGCTACGACCACGCCGAGCCGGAGGAGGAACGGGAGATGTTCGGCCTGCAGGCGCGGCTGCTGGCGAGCTGGCGGTCGACCCGGTCCCGGTGATGACCACCCCGACACTGGCGGCCGGCGCCGCCGGCCTGCCCGACCTGCAACTGCTGGTCTCCGCGGCCGGCCTGGTGGTGCTGGCCGGTCTGATCGCCATGACCGAGGCGGCGCTCGCCGCCGTCTCGCCCGCCCGCGCCGCCGAGCTGGCCCGCGACGGCGCGCGCGGCGCGCGGACCCTCCAGGCCGTCGCCGGGGACGTGGTCCGCCACCTCAACCTGCTCCTGCTGCTGCGGCTGCTCGCCGAGCTGACCGCCACCACCCTGGTGGCGCTGGTGGCGGTGGACACCTTCGGCGCGGGCTGGCGCGCGGCGCTGGTGACCGCCGGCGCGATGACCGTGATCAGCTTCGTGGTGGTCGGCGTCGGCCCCCGCACCATCGGCCGGCAGCACGCGTACGTGGTCGGTCGCTCCGTCGCCCCGCTGGTCCGCTGGCTGGGGCGGGCGCTCAACCCGCTCGCCTCGCTGCTGATCCTGATCGGCAACGCGGTCACGCCGGGTCGGGGCTTCCGGGAGGGGCCGTTCGCCACCCAGGTGGAGCTGCGTGAGCTGGTCGACCTGGCCGAGCAGCGCGGTGTCGTGGAGCACGGCGAGCGGCAGATGATCCACTCGGTCTTCGCGCTCGGCGACACCATCGCCCGGGAGGTGATGGTGCCGCGTACCGAGATGGTGTGGATCGAGGAGCGCAAGACGCTCTCCCAGGCGTTGGCGCTCTTCCTGCGCTCCGGCTTCTCCCGGATCCCGGTGATCGGCGAGAGCGTCGACGACGTGCTGGGCGTGCTCTACCTCAAGGACCTGATCCGGCGGACCCAGGGCGGCGCCGCGGAGGTCCACCAGCTCCCGGTCGCCGAGCTGATGCGCCCCGCCACCTTCGTGCCGGAGTCCAAGCCGGTCGACGACCTGCTCTCGGAGATGCAGGCCGCCCGCAACCACCTGGTCATCGTCGTCGACGAATACGGCGGCACCGGCGGGCTGGTCACCATCGAGGACATCCTGGAGGAGATCGTCGGAGAGATCACCGACGAGTACGATGTCGAGCGTCCGCCGGTCGAGCACCTCGACGACGGGGCGGTGCGGGTCACCGCGCGGCTCCCGGTGGAGGACCTGGGCGAGCTGTTCGACACCGACCTCCCCACCGACGAGGTGGAGACCGTCGGCGGCCTGCTCGCGCAGTCCCTGGGCCGGGTCCCGATCCCCGGGGCGCAGGCCGAGGTCGCCGGGCTCCGCCTGATCGCCGAGGGCACCACCGGCCGACGCAACCGGATCGACACCGTGCTGGTGAGCCGGGCGGAGTCGACCGACACGCAGAACGGCCCGGGCCGTGGCGAGCACGCCGAGTCCCGGGACGACACGAACCGATCCGAGGAGAGGCAACCCGCCGATGCCTGAGTCACCCGCCGTACCGGCCGCCCGGCCCACCCCGTCCGACCCGGTCGAGTTGAGCGCCGAGGACGGCAAGCTGGTCGTGCTGGCGCGGGGGGCGCGTGGCCGGGTGGGCGCCGTGGAGGGCGCGGCGGTCCGCGACCAGGACGGCCGGACGTACGCCGCGGCAAGCGTCTCGTTGCCCTCGTTGACGATCACCGCGCTCCAGCTCGCGGTGGCCTCGGCGGTGGCGGCCGGCGCGACCCGGCTGGAGGCCGCCGTGGTGGTCACCGAGGCGTCGACGCTGGACGGCGCCGGGCACGCGGCGGTACGCGACCTCGCCGCTGACGCGCCGATCCACGTGGCCGCCCCGGACGGGACCGTCCTGGGCACGGTGGTCGAGTGAGCGATCTCCAGCCGCGCCCCTACCGGGCCGGATTCGCCTGTTTCGTCGGCCGGCCGAACGCCGGCAAGTCGACGCTGACCAACGCGATCGTCGGGCAGAAGATCGCCATCACCTCGAACAAGCCGCAGACGACCAGGCACATCATCCGGGCCGTCCTGCACCGTCCGGAGTCCCAGCTCGTGCTGGTCGACACCCCGGGCCTGCACCGCCCCCGTACGCTGCTCGGCGAGCGCCTCAACGACCTGGTCCGGCAGACCTGGAGCGAGGTCGACGTGATCGGCCTCTGCATCCCGGCGGACGAGCCGATCGGGCGGGGCGACCGGTTCATCACCGGCGAGCTGGCCGAGCTGAAGGCCACCGTGCTGGCGGTGGTCACGAAGACCGACCTGGTGGACCGCAAGCGGCTGGCCGAGCAGCTGCTCGCCGTCAGCGAGCTGGGCGAGTTCGCCGAGGTGGTGCCGGTCAGCGCCGTCTCCGGGCACCAGGTCGACGTCCTGGTCGACGTGATGACCGGCTACCTGCCCGAGTCACCGCAGCTCTACCCGGACGACATGCTCACCGACGACCCGGAGCAGGTGCTGGTCGCCGAGCTGATCCGGGAGGCCGCCCTGGAGGGCGTCCGCGACGAGCTGCCGCACTCCATCGCGGTGGTCGTCGAGGAGATGGTCCCCGAGGGCCGGCTGATGAAGATCTACGCCGATCTCTACGTCGAGCGGCCCAGCCAGAAGGCGATCGTGATCGGCCATCGGGCGAGCCGGCTCAAGCACGTCGGCACCACCGCCCGCCGGCAGATCGAGGAGCTGCTCGGCACCCGGGTCTACCTCGACCTGCACGTGCGGGTGGCGAAGGACTGGCAGCGGGATCCGAAGCAGCTGCGCAAGCTGGGCTTCTGACGCCGGGGCCGGGGCGCGTGCCCCGGCCGCCCGGCGCGTGATCGTTCCCGGCCGTGCGTATGGAAGATGTCACGTTCTGGTGGGGTCTCTTCTGTTTGGCGTGCTCGGCGCGGAGGGTAGGGGGAGGACAGCCCCCGTACCCCCGGACATAGATGCAGGCTGATGCGAAACCGATACCTGGACCTGCTCCGTTTCCTGGCCATCGTTCGAGTCGTCGTCTACCACGTCACCGGCTGGGCCACGCTGACCCTCGTCTTCCCGGCGATGTCGGTGATGTTCGCGCTCGCCGGTTCGCTCATGGCGGCGTCCCTGCACCGCTGGGGGCCGGGGGCGGTCGTCCGCCGGTTGCGGCGCCTGCTGCCGTCGCTCTGGGTCCTCGCCGCCGTCTTCGTGCCCGCCATGCTGCTCACCGGGTTGCCGCTCAGCCCGAAGGTGCTGCTGTGGCTCTTCCCCATCGCCGACCCGCCGGCCAACGGCTGGGGCGCGATCGCGCTCAGCGTGATCTGGTACCTGCGCGACTACCTCTGGTTCGTGCTCGCCTCGCCGGTGGCCCTCTGGCTGTTCCGGCGCGCCCCGGTGCCCACCCTGGTCGCCCCGTACGCCCTGCTCGCGGCGGCGGAACTGGGCCTGCTCCCGGCGCTGCCGGTGGCGCTGCACCAGTTCGGGCTCTACTTCGGAGCCTGGCTGCTCGGCTTCGCCCACCAGGCCGGCATGCTGCGTCGCCTGACCAACCGGGTGCTGGTGCCGGTCGTGCTGACCCTCGCCGCCGTCGGTGCCGCCTGGGTCGTGACCCACCCCGGGCCGCGCGGGTACGACCTGAACGACAACCCTCTCGGCAACGCCCTCTGGTCGGCCGCCTTCGTCCTCGTGCTGCTCGGTCGGGGGCCGGCGAGCACGTCCTGGGTGGACCGCAGCGCCGCCTTCGGCCGCGTGGTGACCGTGTTCAACCGGCGGGCGCTCACCGTCTACCTGTGGCACATGCCGTTCGTGGTGGCGCTCACCCCGCTGGTCGACGTCGTGGGCTGGTCGCATCAGGACCCGCTCGGCCTGGCGATCCGGGTGGTGCTGGTGTTCGCGCTGGTCGCGGCGGTGACCGCCCTGGTCGGCTGGGTGGAGGACGTGGCGGCCCGCCGGCCGCTGGAGCTGGTGCCCGGCCGTGCCCGGCCCGCCCCGGCCGCCGTCCGTGCCGGCGCCCACGGCAGGGCGGGCGCACCGGCCACCGGTCACCCGGTCGCCGCCGGGACGGTCGACGGCCCGGCCACCGGGCGGGCGTCGGTGCCGGCGCCCCGGGCCGCACGGGAGCCGGAGACCGTCGAGATCAGCGCTGGGTGAGCGTCACGTTGCCGCTGCCGGTGGAGAGGTCGAGCACCAGCGTGGCCGACGGGTCGTCGGTGACGCCGAGTTCGGCGTCGCCGCTGTCGGTGCTGGAGCGGACCCGGTACCGGCCCGCCGGTACGACCAGCTCCACGCTCCCGCTGGAGGAGTGCACGCGGGCCGAGGCGGGCGTCGTGAGGTCGACGGTGATGTCCCCGGAGCCGGCCTCGGCGTCCACCCCGCCGTCGAGGCGGTGGCCCGTGATGTCGCCCGAGGAGGTGCGCAGCGTGACCGCGGCCGCGACCTCGTCGACCTCGACGTTGCCGGAGCCGGTCTCCGCGCGTACGGGCCCGCCGGCGCCGGACACCTGGATGTTGCCCGAGCCGGTCTGCGCGCGTACCGGGCCGCTGGAGGCGGTCACCCGGATGTTGCCGGAGCCGAGCCGCATCTCGACCGGGCCCACCCTGCTCAGGTCGACGTCACCGGAGCCGGTCTCGCCCTTCACGCTCACCCCGTCCGGGGCGGTGACCTCGTAGGAGACGCTGCAGCGGGAGCCGCAGTCGGTGTCGAGCACCAGCTCGGTGCCCTTGACCTCGTACGTCGTGCCGGGCTGGCCCCCCTGGTAGCGCACCACCCGCTTGATCCGCACCTCGTCCTGCGCGCCGATGGCGCGCACGGTCACGTCGCCGGCCCCCGGCAGCACCCGGATGCTGCTGATCCGCACCGCCTCGGTGTTGTCGTAGTCGAGCCGGCGGAAGGACAGGTTGTCGCACCCGGCCGAGACGATGAGGGTGGTGGCCGCAGCGAGCGCGGCGACGGTGCGGTGCAGAGCCATGCGAGCACGCTACGAGGCGGGGCGTGCCCCGCGCATCGGGGTTCCGCGCGCGGACACCCCGAGCTGACCCTGATTCCGCACCCCGAGAGAGAATGGTCCGATGGCCGGGTACCGCCGACAGCTCTACCGCGACGACGCGGTGGTCCTGCGCGTGCAGAAGCTCGGCGAGTCCGACCGGATCATCACCCTGCTCACCCGCCGGCACGGCCGGCTGCGCGCGGTGGCCCGGGGCATCCGCCGCACCACCAGCAAGTTCGGCGCCCGGCTGGAGCCGTTCGGGCACGTCGACCTCCAGCTCGCCGGCGACCCGAAGGGCAACCTGGGCAGCTCGCTGCACACGGTCAGCCAGGTCGAGGGGATCGACCTCTACGGCAAGCGGTTCCTCGGCGACTACTCCCGCTACACGGCCGCCAGCGCGATCGCCGAGACCGCCGAGCGGCTCACCCCCGTCGAGCGGGAGCCGTCGCTGCGGCTGTTCCAGCTCACCCTGGGCGCGCTGCGGGCGCTGGCCGAGGGCAGCCACGCCACCACCCTGGTGCTCGACGCCTACCTGTTGCGCGGCATGACGCTGGCAGGGTGGGCGCCGGCGCTGACCGCCTGCGCCGTCTGCGGCACCCCCGGGCGGCACCGGGCGTTCTCCGTACCGGCCGGGGGAGCGGTCTGCCCGGACTGCCGGCCGCCCGGCGCGGCCCATCCCGCCCCGGCCACCGTCGACCTGATGTCCGCGCTCACCACCGGTGACTGGCGGGTCGCCGACGCCGCCGAGAGCGGCGTACGCCGGGAGTGCAGCGGCCTGGTCGCGGCGCACCTGCAGTGGCACCTGGAGCGCGCGCTACGCTCGCTGCCGCTGGTCGACCGGGGCGCCCCGGCGGCCGGCCCGGTCCCGCCGCCGCCCGGCGTCGGCTCCGGTGCGGACGGCGTGAACAGGGGGAAGACCGAGTGATCCGATCGTTGAGGGCCGGGCGTCGTGAGCCGGTGCCGCCGACACCGCACCCGTCGGGCGCCCGACCGCCGGCGCTGCCCGCCGACGCGGTGCCGAAGCACGTCGCCGTGGTGATGGACGGCAACGGCCGGTGGGCCAAGGAGCGCGGACTGCCCCGCACCAAGGGCCACGAGGCGGGCGAGTTCTCCCTCTTCGACACGGTCGAGGGGGCCATCGAGCTGGGCATCCCCTACCTGTCGGCGTACGCCTTCTCCACCGAGAACTGGCGGCGCTCGCCGGACGAGGTCCGGTTCCTGATGGGCTTCAACCGCGACGTGATCCGCCGCCGCCGCGACCAGCTGGTCGACCTGGGGGTGCGGGTGGTCTGGTCCGGTCGCGCCGGCCGGCTCTGGAAGAGCGTCATCTCCGAGTTGCAGACGGCCGAGGAGATGTCCCGGGGCAACTCGACGCTGACCCTCCAGTTCTGCGTCAACTACGGCGGTCAGGCCGAGATCGCCGACGCCGCCGCCGCGATCGCCCGCGACGTGGCGGCGGGCCGGCTGGACCCGGAGAAGGTCAACGAGAAGACCGTCGCGAAGTACCTCTACCACCCGGAGATCCCCGAGGTGGACCTGTTCCTGCGGCCCTCCGGCGAGGAGCGGATCTCGAACTTCCTGCTCTGGCAGACCGCGTACGCCGAGCTGATCTTCCTGGACACGCTCTGGCCCGACTTCGACCGCCGCCACCTCTGGTACGCCTGCGAGCTCTACGCGCAGCGGGACCGGCGCTTCGGCGGCGCGCTGCCCAACCCGGTCGCCCCGCCGCCCGCCTGAGGCTTACCGCCCGGTCGTACGGGGTACCACGGTTCTCAGCAGCCACCGACGGAGGTGAACCCACATGATCCAGAAGCGTATTGCCCAGTGGGCGATGATGGCCGTCGCCGTGCCGTTGGCGGCGGCGGGCGCGCGCCGGCTCAGCCACACCCTGGAGGCCCGCCGCGGCCCGACCGGGGTGAGCCGCCTGCTCACCAAGGGCGCCGACATGCTCCGCCCGCAGAAGGCCAAGCGCCGCCGCTTCTTCTGACCACCCGCCCATCGAGGCCTGACCCGCGAACCTCCGACCCGCTCGCCCGATCATGCAGTCGTGGTGCCCCGCGAAAGCCCCGCACCGGGGCGTTTCGCCCACCGAAAGTGCATGATCGGCTCGTGGGTCGGGGGTCTGCGGGGTCAGGCCTCGATCTCGGTGCGGTCGGTGGGCCAGCGGGTGTGGAAGGTGCCCTCGCGGTCCACGCGCTGGTAGGTGTGCGCCCCGAAGTTGTCCCGCAGCGCCTGGATCAGGGCGGCCGGCAGCCGCTGGGCGCGCAGCGCGTCGAAGTACGCCAGCGACGAGGCGAACGCGGGGACGGGCGCCCCGGCCCGGGCGGCCTCGGCCACCACCCGCCGCCAGCTCGGCACGCCGTCGTTCACGGTGTCCGCGAACCACGGCGCCACCAGCAGCGTCGGCAGGTCCGGCCGCTCGTCGTACGCCTGGCGGATGCGGTCGAGGAAGCGGGCCCGGATGATGCAGCCGCCCCGCCAGATCGTCGCTGTGCCACCGAGGTCGATGCCCCAGTCGTACTCCTGGGAGCCGGCGCGGATGTGGTCGAAACCCTGCGCGTACGCCACGATCTTCGAGGCGAGCAGCGCGCGGCGGACGTCCTCGACGAAGGCGTCGGGGTCCTCGACCCGCCAGGTGGTGCCCGCGTCCGGGAACGCCCGGCGGGCCGCCTCGCGCTGGTCGGCGTGCCCGGACAGCGACCGGGCGAAGGTCGCCTCGGCGATGCCGGTGATGGGGATGCCCAGGTCGAGCGCGCTCTGCACCGTCCAGCGGCCGGTGCCCTTCTGCTCGGCGCGGTCCAGCACGACGTCCACGAACGGCCGCCCGGTGGCGGCGTCGGTGTGCGCGAGCACGTCGGCGGTGATCTCGATCAGGAAGGACTCCAGCTCCCCGGCGTTCCAGCCCCGGAAGATCTCCGCGATCTGCGCCGGCTGCGCGCCCAGGCCGGCCCGCAGCAGGTCGTACGCCTCGGCGATGAGCTGCATGTCGGCGTACTCGATGCCGTTGTGCACCATCTTGACGAAGTGCCCGGCGCCGTCCGGCCCGATGTGCCGGCAGCACGGCACCCCGTCCACCTGGGCGGCGATCCGCTCGAAGATCGGCCCGAGCGTGCGGTACGACTCCGCGGATCCGCCCGGCATGATGCTCGGGCCGCGCAGGGCGCCCTCCTCGCCGCCGGAGACGCCGGTGCCGACGAAGTGCAGGCCGTGCGCCCGCAGCGCCTCCTCGCGGCGGCGGGTGTCGGCGAAGTGCGCGTTGCCGCAGTCCACGACGATGTCGCCGGCGTCGAGCAGCGCGACCAGCTCGTCGAGCACGGCGTCGGTGGGCCCGCCCGCCTTGACCATCACGATGACCGCCCGGGGCCGCTCCAGCGACGCGACGAAGTCGGCCATCGACTCGGCGGGCAGGAACGTCCCCTCGTCCCCGTGCTCCGCCACCAGGCTGCGGGTGCGCTCCGGCGAGCGGTTGTGCACCGCCACCGCGAAGCCGTTGCGGGCCAGGTTGCGGGCCAGGTTCCGGCCCATCACCGCCAGCCCCGTCACGCCGATCCGCGCCGTCGCCCGCCCGGTCATCCGCCCGCCCTCCGCCGTCGAACACCCCGCCGCTGCGACCGTATCGCCGGGCGCGACCGTCCGGAGGCGGGTCGGCCGTTCCGCCACCGCCGATCGTGCCGGTAATTCGGCTGCGCGCGACCGGCCGAGCGGCTAGCGTGTGGGCATGCGCAACTGACGCCCCACCTCCGAGCCGACCCGCCGCTGCTGCCGTGGGTCCGCGTGCTCCCGGGCGTCCGCATTCCGCACCTGCCGCCGAGGCGGTGGTGTTCCTGGTGGTCGATCCCGGGCAGCAGTCCCGATCCCGCCCGACCGTCGCGCGACGGTCACCGAACGAGGCGGGCCCCGTTGACCGGACGTCGTTCCGGCGCGCAGGAGCCCGCAGACCGAGGAGGCACCGGATGCCCGCCAGTCGCAACCCGAAGAAGTCCCGTACCACCGTTCCCACGCCGTCCGCCGTGGACCTGACGCCCGTCAACCTCGACGAGGTGGCGGTCGCGCCGATCGTGCCGGCGCTGCCGGACGCCCGGCCGGCCGCGCCGAAGGCAGGTCCGCCGGTCTCCGGCGCCGGCCGTGCCGGCACGCTGCGCGGCCAGAAGGCCGGGCAGGCCCGCCGGTACGCCTTCCGGCGCAGCTGACGGTGCCGGCCGGGTGGAGCCGCCGTGACCAGTGGCTCCACCCGGCCCGTCCGCCGTAGGGCGTTCCGGCGGTGTTCGGGCAGGGCGGAAGACCTGGGAGGCGCGTGAAGCCGACGAACAACGCCGCCGGAACGGTGATACCTGCGCGGCATAAAAATACCTGTGTGGTATCGGGCGAGCGGACCACACCGGTGCGCCCGGCCGGGGACGCCGCCGCCGACCGGGCCGTCGTCGAGCTCCGGCGCAGCCGGTCACGGCTTACGAGGCAGGCAGACCGCAGTCGCCCGGCCGTCAACTCGGGCGGAGCGGCGGGCGTGGCACCTCGGGCCCTGCGACGTCAGGGGCGGCTCAGCCGATCAACGGGCGGAAGGTGCCGAGCAGCACGCTGACGGTCAGCGCCGCCCCGGCGAGGACCGCCGCGCCGACGATCAGCAGAGTGTCGGCCGCGACGAAGCGCTGTCGCCGGGCGACGGTGCGCGGGACCCCGGCGTCGAAGCCCCGGGCGTCCATCGCCACGGCCAGCCGGGTGCCCCGGCGGATCGCCCCGACCAGCAGCGCGAAGGCCGTCGACACGAACAGCCGCAGCTTGGCCAGCGGGTTGCGACCCGCCTCGACCCCCCGCGCGCGGCGGGCCATGGAGATCATCTGCCACTCCTGTCCGAGCAGTGGCACGAGCCGGAACGCGGCCAGCGCCCCGATCGCGAAGCGGGCCGGCGCCTTCGCGTTCTGGATGAGCGCGTCCGCCAGGTCGGTCGGGTCGGTGGTGGCGAAGACGATCACGCCGGGCAGCGCCACCGCGAACATGCGCAGCACCAGGCCGAGCGCGGTGAGCAGCACCCCGGACGTGACCACCACGGGGCCGGCCTCGACCAGCATTCGGCCGGAGCGCTCGGCCGCGAACAGCACCAGCGTCACCACCACGCCGACCGCGCCGACGAGCAGCGGCCAGGCCCGCCGCGCCAACACCTGCGGGCGTACCCCGAACAGCGGCAGCACGGCGAGTTCGACGGCGATCGCGATGGCCGGGGCCACCGGGTCCAGGGTGGCGATGAGAATGAACGAGAACACCAACGCCGCGACGAGCTTCGCCACCGGGTTGCGCCGGGCCAGCGGCGCCTCCGGCGCGGCGACGGCCTCGAAGCTGATCACGCCCACCACCGGGCGGTGTCGCGGTCCGGGCTGGTCACGGGCGCTCCAGGGTGACGCGACGATCTGCCAGGGCGGCGACGAACTCCGGGTCGTGGGTGACGGCGACCAGGCCGTGCCCCGCGTCGCGCAGCTCGGCGAAGAGGTCCACCAGCTCGAGCCAGGTGCGCCGGTCCTGGCCGAAGGTCGGTTCGTCGCAGACGAGCAGTCGGGGCGCGGTGGCCAGGGCGGTCGCCACGCTCAGCCGCCGCGCCTCCCCGCCGGAGAGGGTGTACGGGTTGGCTGCCGCGAGCTTCGTCAACCGCAGCCGGGACAGCAGGTCGTCGACGGTGGACCGTACCGCCGCCTCGGGCTGGCCGGTGCGGCGCGGGCCGAGGGCCAGCTCGTCGAAGACGGTGTTCGTGACGAACTGGTGCTCCGGGTCCTGGAAGACCGAGCCGATCCGGCGGGCCAGCGCCGGAGCGCGCCAGCGGTGCGGGGGAGTACGCGAGTCGCCGCCGGCCAGTTCCGGCGTCGCCGTGACCCGGCCGGCCCCGGGCCTGAGCAGACCACCGAGCAGCAGGGCGAGGGTCGACTTGCCGGCCCCGTTGGGCCCGAGGACGGCCAGCGCCTCGCCGGCGCGTACGGCCAGGTCGACGGGGGCCAGCCGGGGCGGCAGGCCGAGCCGGTCGGCGGTGAGCAGCACGTCACCGGGCGGCGTGGTCGCGTGGCGGGGCGGTACGGTCCGGCCGGGCACCCAGACGCCCTC
Source organism: Micromonospora sp. CPCC 205546 (assembly GCF_036902715.1). NCBI lineage: Bacteria > Bacillati > Actinomycetota > Actinomycetes > Micromonosporales > Micromonosporaceae > Micromonospora > Micromonospora sp. CPCC 205546. Next base: position 16,526 of record NZ_JBAKHL010000053.1, on the reverse strand, counting down.
GTCGGCGAGCGCGTCGCCGTGCGTGCCGAAGACGGCCTCGGGCGTGCCGTCGGCACGGACGCCGCCGCCGGCTTCGAGCACGACCACCCGGTCGACCAGGGGCAGCGCCTCGGCGACCCGGTGCTCCACCAGGACCAGCGTGGTGTCGGCGTCCAGCGCGCCGGCCACGGCCGTCCGGATCAGTGCCGCGCCGGTCGGGTCGAGGTTGGCGGTGGGCTCGTCGAGCAGCAGCAACCCGGGGCGCAGGGCCAGCACCCCGGCCAGGGCGAGCCGCTGTTGTTCCCCGCCGGAGAGGGCGGCGGTGGGGCGGTCCCGGGGGTACGGGAAGCCGACCCGCATCAGCGCCTCGTCGACGCGGGGCCAGATCTCCCCGGCGGGAGTGCCGCGGTTCTCCAGCCCGAACGCCACGTCGTCGCCGCTGCGGGCCATCACCAGCTGGGTCTGCGGGTCCTGGAAGACGATGCCCACCCGCTCCCGGCCCTTGCGGGGGTCGAGCCCGTCGATCTCGACGGTGCCCTCCTGATCGCCCGAGTCCTCGGGCAGCAGGCCGGCCAGCGCGGCCAGCAGCGTGCTCTTGCCGGCCCCGGAGGGCCCCAGCAGCAGCACCCGCTCGCCGTCGTCGACGCGCAGGTCGACCCCGCGTACGGCCCACGCCCGCCGCCCGGCGTGCCGCCACCCGAACCCCCGCAGCGTCACCGCCCCCACCGCAACCCCTCCCTCCCGGCCCGCCCGCGAGCGTCGATCATGAGGTTGGCGGCAGCCACGGAGATCGACATCGCCGTCAACCTCATGATCAACCTCGATCTCGGTGGTGGGGTGGGGGAGCGGGGGTCAGACGGGGGTGCGGTCGCGGGCGGCGGGGAAGCGGTCCAGGGCGCCCGTGGTGGCCAGGGCACGGGTCAGGGCCCAGCCGCCGGCGCCGGCGACCACGGTGGCGCTGACGACGGTGAGCAGGGCGTAGGGGATCCGGTAGCTGCCCAGCGCGTACTCGCTGTTCCAGACGAAGAAGTCGAACAGCGCCGCGCCGAGGCCGGTCAGCGCGCCGGCGATCAGCGCGGTGGGCAGCCGGAAGGAGCGGTACCGGAACGCGGCGAAGGCCAGTTCGGCGCCGAGCCCCTGGATCAGGCCCTGCACGATGGTGACGCCGCCCCACTCCGAGCCGAGCAGCGCGGAGACCGTCGCCGCCACCGCCTCGCAGAAGAGGGCCGCCCCGGGCTTGCGGATCACCAGGCCGCCGAGGACGGCCGGGACCAGCCACACGCCGTACATGATCGCCTGGCCGGCGGGGAAGAACGCGAACGCCGGGTCGACGGCCCGCCACAGCAGGCCCCACGCCCAGAAGATGACGCCGAAGGCCACCGCGATCACCGCGGCGACGACGACGTCGACCGTACGCCACCGGGTGGCGGTGTTGTTGTCTCGCATGATTGCTCCCAGTCCCGAACGAGAACCAGGAGAAGACGCACGCCGCGCCCGGATGTGCCGGACGTCGACGCGGCTGGAGGTCGACCGAACTCCCTGCGCTGGCATTACCCAGATCAGGTTCGAGGGTCTGCGGGCGGTGCCCGCACTCTCAGCGCTGTGCGCTCCCCTGTCGGATGTGAAGTTGTGGCCCGACGCTAACACCTTTGAAGATCATCGGGCAAAGTGATCTTTGCGCAGCTCACCCCCGCGTTCGATCGACGCCCCGATCCCGGCCCGGTACCCTCGGGCGGCCACTGGGAATCCGGCAGAGGGACACGGACGTGACATCCGAGGCTGAGCGCCGCGCGCCGGACGGGCCGCACCCGGGCGGGGTGGGCGTGGCCGCTCCCGGCGTACGCGGGGAGAAGCCGGCGGCCCCTCGCGACCCGGAGCGGCGGGTCGGGTCCGTGGAGGTCCTCGCCGGCCTGCTGATCCTGCTGGTCGTCTTCCGCGAGCCGCTCGCCCGCGCCCTCGCCGCGCCCCGGTTGCAGACCTGGACCACCGTCTTCGTCTCGGTCATGGTGCAGGCGGTGCCGTTCCTGGTCTTCGGGGTGCTGCTCTCCGCGGTCATCGCCGTCTTCGTGCCCCGGTCGTTCTGGGCCAGGGCGCTGCCGCGTCATCCCGCGCTCGCGGTGCCGGTGGCCAGCGCGGCCGGCGTGGTGCTGCCCGGCTGCGAGTGCGGGGCGGTGCCGATCGCCGGGTCGCTGATCCGGCGCGGGGTCACCCCGGCCGCCGCGTTGGCGTTCCTGCTCGCCGCCCCGGCGATCAACCCGATCGTGCTCACCGCCACCGCGGTGGCCTTCCCCGACGACCCGGCGATGGTCCTCGGCCGGGCCGTCGCGAGCCTGGTCGTCGCGATGGTCATGGGCTGGCTGTGGCTGCGCCTCGGGCGGGCCGACTGGATTCGCCTGCCGCGCCGGCCGGAGCTGGAGGACGGCTCGCGCGGGCGGGCGTTCTGGGGGGCCGTCCGGCACGACGTCACGCACGCCGGCGGCTTCCTGGTGATCGGCGCGGCGGCCGCCGCCACGATCAACGTCGTGGTGCCCGAGCGCTGGTTGCAGACCCTCGCCGACGAGCCGGTGCTCTCGGTGCTCGCGCTGGCCGCGCTCGCGGTGCTGCTCTCCCTCTGCTCCGAGGCGGACGCCTTCGTCGCCGCCTCGCTGTCGCAGTTCTCGCTGACCTCCCGACTGGTATTCCTGGTGGTGGGGCCGATGGTCGACCTGAAGCTCATCTCGATGCAGGCCGGCGTCTTCGGCCGGCGCTTCGCGCTGCGGTTCGCCCCGACCACCTTCGCGGTGGCCGTCGCGGTGGCCGTCGGGACCGGGGCGGTGCTGCTGTGAACCGGCAGGCGCAGGCGGTCGTCCTGCTGCTGCTCGGGGGCGCGGTGGTCCGGGCCAGCCTCACCGACCTGCACCTGCGCTACGTCAAGGAGGGGCTGCGGCCCTTCCTGGTCGCCGCCGGCCTGCTGCTGGTGGCCGCCGCGGTCATGACCCTCTACTACGAGCTGCGCCCGCTCCTGCGGCGCACGCCCGCCGGCGACGAGGCCCAGGACGGCCACGACGGCCACGACGGCGACGATGGGCACGACGGCCACGGGCACCACGAGCCGCGGGTCGGCTGGCTGCTGATCCTGCCCGTGCTGGGGCTGCTGCTGGTCGCCCCGCCGGCCCTGGGCTCGTACGCGGCCGGGCAGGCCGGCACCGCCGTCACCACGCGGCAGCAGCCGTCCGACTACCCGCCGCTGCCCGAGGGCGACCCGGTGCGGGTCGCGGTGCTCGACTACGCCTCCCGGGCGCTGTTCGACCGGGGCACCTCGATCGGCGACCGCCGCGTCCAGCTGACCGGCTTCGTCACCACCGGCCCGGACGGCCGGCCGCTGCTGGCCCGGATGGTGCTCTCCTGCTGCGCCGCCGACGGGCGGCCGGTCAAGCTGGGGCTGACCGGCGCGGCCCCCGACGGGCTCGCCGACGACACCTGGGTCGAGGTGACCGGCCGCTACAGCGACCGCATCGCCCGGGACCCGGTCAACGACGCCGAGATCCCCTACCTGGACGTGGAGTCCTGGCGGCAGGTGCCCGTGCCCCGGCAGCAGTACGAGTGACCCGCGGCCACTCACGAGGCCGGTCCGGGCGGGACCCGTCGACGTGGGCGGGCGGGTCCCCGGCGGACAGGTGCGACGCTGGGTAGGCTCACGATCATGCGGATCGAGGCCCGGGGGTTCACGTTCGACGTCCGCGTCGGCGGACCGGAGGGCGGCACGCCCGTCCTGCTGCTGCACGGCTTCCCCCAGCACGGCGGGGAGTTCGACGACGTGGTGCCCGCGCTGCACGCCGCCGGCCTGCGCACGTACGCGCCGGACCAGCGCGGCTACTCGCCGGGCGCGCGGCCCGAGGCGGTCGAGGCGTACCGGCTGCCGGAGCTGGTCGCCGACGCGGTGGGCCTGCTCGACGCGCTGGGCGTCGACGCGGCGCACCTGGTGGGGCACGACTGGGGCGCGATCGTGGCCTGGGCCGTCGCGGCCCACCACCCCGACCGGGTGCGCACGCTGACCGCGGTCTCCGTACCGCACCCCGGCGCCATGGCGTGGGCGCTGGCCGAGGACGCGGGGCAGAAGGCGCGCTCGGCGTACATGGCGCTGTTCCGCAAGCCGGGCAAGGCGGAGAAGGCGCTGCTGCTGCTGGGCGCGACCGGGCTGCGCCGGATGCTGCACGGGGTCGGCAACGACGCGCGGGTGGCCGCGTACGCGGACCCGATGCGCGAGCCGGGCGCGCTGACCGCCGCCCTGAACTGGTACCGCGCGATGTCCCGCCGGGACCTGGCCGCCACCGGGCCGGTGGCGGTGCCGACCACCTTCGTGTGGAGCGGTCGCGACATCGCGATCGGCCGGACCGCCGCCGAGGCGTGCGCCGAGCACGTGACCGGGGACTACCGCTTCGTCGAGCTGCCCCGGGCGAGCCACTGGATCCCCGACGAGGCGCCCGCCCCGCTGGCCGAGGCGATCCTCGCCCGGGTGCACGACCCGGTCTGACCTTCCCGCGACGCCGGCGTCGACGGACGCCGGCCCACCCCTGACGGAGGTACGACATGGACCGAGTGGACACGACGGTGACGGCCGGGGACTTCCTGGCCGTGGTGACCGACACGATGAACCGGGTGGCCGAGAGCCAGCGCGAGGCGGTGGGGCGGGCCGCCGACATGATCGCCGACGCGGTACGCGCCGACGGCGTGGTCCACGCGTTCGGCACGGGTCACTCCGAGGCGCTGGCCATGGAGATCGCCGGTCGGGCCGGCGGGCTGGTGCCGACCAACCGGATCGCCCTGCGGGACCTGGTGCTCCTCGGCGGCGCCCCCGCCGACGTGCTCGGGCCGCTGCTGGAGCGCGACCCGTCGGTGGCGCACCGCCTCTACGAGCTGGCCCCGGTCAGCCCCCGGGATGTCTTCGTGCTCGCCTCCAACTCGGGCGTGAACGGCGCGATGGTGGAGTTCGCGTCGCTGGTGAAGGAGAAGGGCCACGGGCTGGTCGCCATCACCTCGGCACAGCACTCGGGGCAGATGACCTCGCGCCACCCGTCGGGGCGCAAGCTCGCCGACTTCGCCGACGTGGTGCTCGACAACGGCGCCCCGTACGGCGACGCGACGCTGCCGCTGCCCGGCGGCGGCGCGGTCGGCGCGGTCTCGTCGATCACCGCGGCGCTGCTGGCCCAGCAGATCACGGTCGAGACGGTGGCCCGGCTGCTGGCGGCGGGGGATCGTCCCCCGGTCTACCTGTCGGCCAACATCGCCGGCGGCGACGAGCACAACAACGCCCTGGAGGCCCGGTACGCAGGCCGGATCCGGCGCGGCTCCTGACGCCACGCAAACGGCGCGCCCGGACAGCGACGTGAGTCGGTTTCGCGCGTCGACGGGTGGGGCATCAGCGATGCTGCCGCCGGCCGCCCCCGCCGGCAGTACCGTCTGACCGGAGGTAGCGCGTGTCCAAGGAAACCGAGAAGCAGCGCTGGCAGCGCAACTTCGCCGACCTGCTCCAGGAGCTTCGGGTCGCCCAGACCGGCGTGCAGATCCTCTTCGCCTTCCTGCTCACCCTCCCGTTCAGCAACGGCTTCACCCGTACCAGCGGCTTCCAGAAGGACGTCTACATCGTCGCGTTGCTGGCGGCGGCCGCCGCCACCGCGATGATCATTTCGCCGGTGGCGTTCCACCGTGCGCTGTTCCGGCAGGGCCGCAAGCCGGAGCTGGTCCGCTTCGCCCACCGGATGGCCAGCGGCGGCCTCGCCTTCATGCTGATCGCGATGGTCAGCGCGGTGCTGCTGATCACCGACTTCGTGCTGGACCGCAGCATCTCCCTGGTGCTCAGCGGCCTCACCGGGCTCTGGTTCCTCACCTTCTGGGTGTTCCTGCCGTTCTCCCGGCGCAACTGGGGCGAGGACGACGACGACGAGGACGGCGACCCGCGGTCCCTCAGCGACTGACCGGCTTCGACGCAGCTCAATATTTACGAAACGCTACCCCTGGGTAACACCCGGGGGTAGCGTGCTGTTCGTCGAGCACGCAGACGCAAACCGGACCGAGGTTCGAGGGGGCCGCCGTGACCACGACACAGAACAGCCGACCCGCGCCCGACGGATCGGGCTCCGACCGGTCGACGCCGGCCACCGCCGCCGACCCACCGGCGACGACCGCCGCCGCCGACCGGCCGACGGCCGGTGCGACCGGACCGCTGCCGACGGAGGCCGGTCAGGTCTCCGAGAAGGAGGCCCGCCAGGTCGCCGAGGCGGCCAGGGAGTCCTCCTGGGACCGTCCCAGCTTCGGCAAGGAACTCTTCCTCGGCCGGTTCCGGCTCGACCTGATCGACCCCTGGCCGCGCTCCGACCCGGCGGACGTAGCCCGCGCCGACGAGTTCCTCGGCCGCCTCCGCGAGTTCCTGGCCACCGAGGTGGACGGTGCCGCGATCGAGCGGGACGCGTCCATCCCGGACGAGGTGTTCCAGGGGCTGGCCCGGCTCGGCGCCTTCGGGATGAAGATCGACCGGTCGTACGGCGGGCTCGGGCTCAGCAACCTGCACTACTGCCGGGCGCTCATGCTGGCCGGCTCGATCAGCCCGGCGATCGGCGCGCTGCTCTCGGCGCACCAGTCGATCGGGGTGCCGCAGCCGCTGAAGATGTTCGGCACCGCCGAGCAGAAGCAGCGCTTCCTGCCCCGGCTCGCCGCCGGTGAGGTCTCCGCGTTCCTGCTCACCGAGCCGGACGTCGGCTCCGACCCGGCTCGGCTGGGCACCACCGCCGAGCCCACGCCCGACGGCACCGGCTACCGGCTCAACGGCGTGAAGCTGTGGGCCACCAACGGCAGCGTCGCCAGCCTGCTCGTGGTGATGGCCCGGGTGCCCGCCGCCGAGGGGCGGCGCGGCGGGATCACCGCCTTCGTCGTCGAGGGCGACACCGAGGGCATCACGGTCGAACGGCGCAACGCCTTCATCGGACTGCGCGGCCTGGAGAACAGCCTGACCCGCTTCCACGACGTCTTCGTGCCGAAGGAGAACGTCATCGGCGGCGAGGGCAAGGGCCTGAAGATCGCGCTGACCACCCTGAACACCGGACGGCTGTCGCTGCCGGCCATGTGCGTCGGCGCCGGCAAGTGGGCGTTGAACGTGGCCCGGGAGTGGGCCGCCGACCGGGTGCAGTGGGGGCGGCCCGTGGGCGAGCACGAGGCGGTGGCCCAGAAGCTCTCCTTCATCGCCGCCACGACGTACGGCATGGAGACCATGCTGGACCTCTGCTGCCTGCTCGCCGACGACGACCGCAACGACATCCGGATCGAGGCGGCCCTGGTCAAGCTCTACGCCAGCGAGATGGCCTGGAAGATCGCCGACGAGCTGGTGCAGATCCGGGGCGGCCGCGGCTACGAGACGGCCGACTCGCTCGCCGCGCGCGGCGAGCGACCCGCCGCCGTCGAGCAGATGCTGCGCGACCTGCGGATCAACCGCATCTTCGAGGGCTCCACCGAGATCATGCACCTGCTCATCGCCCGCGAGGCGGTCGACGCGCACCTGTCGGTCGCCGGCGACATCATCGACCCGGACGCCGGGCTCGGCCGCAAGGCGCGGGCCGGGGCGCGGGCCGGCGCCTTCTACGCGAGGTGGCTGCCCACCCTCGCCGTCGGCCGGGGGCAGCGCCCGTCGGCGTACGCCGAGTTCGGCCCGCTCGCCGGCCACCTGCGGCAGGTGGAGCGCGCCTCGCGCAAGCTGGCCCGCTCGACGTTCTACGCGATGTCCCGCTGGCAGGGGAAGATGGAGCGCAAGCAGGCGTTCCTCGGCCGGGTGGTGGACATCGGCGCGGAGTTGTTCGCGATGTCCGCGGTCTGCGTACGCGCCCACGCCGAGCGCGAGGCCCGGCCCGAGAACGTGGAGTTGGCCGACCTGTTCTGCCGGCAGGCGCGGGTCCGCGTCGACGCCCTCTTCACCGCCCTGTGGGACAACACCGACTCCGTCGACACCGTGGCCGCGAAGCGGATCCTCGCCGGGCGCTACGCCGCACTGGAGGACGGCGTGATCACCCCCGCCGACGACCTGCCCTGGGTCGCCCCCTGGTCGGCCGGCCCGTCCACCACCGACGACGTCCGCCGCCACATCCCACCCACCCCGTCCTCCTGACCCTGCCCCCCGACCCAGAGTCGATCATGCAGTGGTGGTGCCCCGCGAAAGGGGCGAATGCGGGTGCTCCGGGCACTACAACTGCATGATCGCCGGGGTTGGGGGCGGGGGGTCAGTGGGTGGGGCGTAGGCCCAGGTGGCGTAGTTCCAGGGTGGCCAGTGCGTCGATGGTGGCGTCGTCGCCGGCCCGCCACGCCTCTGCCACGTCGGGCGCGATGCTGGTCAGCCGGCCCAGCGGCTGGGTGGCCAGCGCGCGTAGCGCCAGCAGGTCCCGGCCGGCCGGGACGGCGGCCAGCTTCGCCGCCGAGCCGGCCCGGCGCATCCAGCGCACCCGCAGCGGCAGCCAACCGAAGAACACCAGGCCGAGCGGGAAGACCAGCGCGGCGACGGACAGCGCGAGGGCGAGCTGACCGACCAGCTCCTGCTGGTCGCGGCCCGCCTCGGCCAGTGAACGGGCGGCGGTGGCGGCCCGCTCGAACGGCGCGGTCAGCTCGTCGCCGACCAGCGGCACCCGGTCGACCTTGCCGCCCGCCTCGGCCAGGTTGTCGGCGAGGCCGCTGCCGGCCCCCTCCAGCTTCTGCCCGGGTACGGCGAGTTGCTGGACCAGGTCGTGCAGCCACAGCGCGCCACGGATCGCGCCGTACACCCAGGCGACGACGAGCAGGTCGGTGATCAACTGTCGGACGGCGGTCGGCAAACGATCGGCGTAGATCTTCACGCCGGACAGCGTGCCACGCCCGGCGTCGCCCGGCACGCGCCGCGAACGCCGCCGTGCCCCGGGACGACTCAGCCCGTGCCGCGAACGCCGTCGAGCGCCCCGGGTCGATCAGCCCGCGCAGGCCGGGCAGGTGCCGAAGATCTCCAGCGTGTGGCTGACGTCGGCGTAGCCGTGCTTCGCGGCCACCCGCTCGGCCCAGTTCTCCACGGTCGGGCCCGCCACCTCCACCGTGCGGCCGCAGGACCGGCAGACCAGGTGGTGGTGGTGGCCCTCGCTGCACCGGCGGTAGAGGTGCTCGCCGCCCGGCGGGCGCATGACGTCGATCTCGCCCGTGTCGGCGAGGCCCTGCAGCGTGCGGTAGACGGTGGTCAACCCGACCCGCTCGCCGCGTTCGCGCAGCATCGCGTGCAGCTCCTGCGCGCTGTGGAAGCCCTCCAGCTCGCCGAGCAGCGCGCTCACCGCCGAGCGCTGCCGGGTGTTGCGGACCGTGGCACCCGTCATGATCATGATCCCTCCCCGGCGTGGCTCACCGCGTCGGCCACGATGTGTGCGACGTGCTCGTCGACCAGCGCGTACGCGATCTCGCGACCCCGCCGGGAGCCGCGCACCACGCCGGCGCCCCGCAGCACCCGCAGGTGCTGGGAGACCAGCGGCTGCGCGGCGCCGAGCTTGTCGACCAGCTCGTGCACGCAACGCTCGCCCTCGGCGAGCTCACTGACGATGGCCAACCGGATCGGCGCCGAGAGGGCACGCAACAGCTCGCTCGCGCCCTCGAAGGCGTCGTAGCCTGATCCGTCGGTCACCCCGTAACGGTAACCAATCCCACCGACACGCCGCTGACCAGGATCAGTGGAGCACCACCTCGTGCGGCTCGGGCGCGGGCGCGGCCTCCGGGGCGCGTCGTCGGTGCAGCACCCGCCACGCCGCGCCGAGGACCGCGACCACCCCGAACGAGGCGATCGCCATCAGCACCACCGAGGCGCCGGGGGCGGTGTCGGCGTTCGCCGCCACCCAGACCCCGGAGCCGGCGGCGAAGAACCCGAGCGCCATCGCCGCCGTCATCGTGCTGCGGAACCCCCGTGTCACCTGCTGGGCGGTGGCCACCGGCACCACCATAAGGGCGCTGATCAGCAGCACCCCGACGGCCCGCATGGCGATCGTCACGGTGACGGCCGTGGCCACGGCGAGCAGCAGGTTGAGGGTGCGCACCGGCAGGCCGGAGACGCGGGCGTACTCCTCGTCGTGACAGACCGCGAACAGGGCCGGGCGCAGCGCCAGCATGGCCACCCCGATCGCCGCGCCGAGCACCGCGATCGTGGTCAGGTCCGCCGGCGTGATGGTGCTCAGCGACCCGAACAGGTAGGCGTTCAGGCTGGCGCTGGTGCTGTCGGAGAGCCCGACCAGCGTCACGCCGCCGGCGATGCCGCCGTAGAAGAGCAGGGCCAGCGCCAGGTCGCCGGAGGTGCGCCCACGGGCGCGGACCAGCTCGATGGTGATCGCGCCGGCGGTCGCCACGAGCACGGCGACGAGGACGGGGGAGCGGTTGAGCAGCAGGCCCGCGCCGACGCCGGTGAGCGCCACGTGCCCCACCCCGTCGCCGATCAGGGCGAGTCGCCGCTGCACCAGGTAGATGCCGAGCGCCGGGGCGGCCAGGCCGATGATCAGCGCCCCGATCAGGGCGCGCTGCATGTAGGGGTACTGGAAGAGTTCCATCTCAGCTGCTCCACAGCCCGGCGGGCTCGTCGGGACCGTGCGGGTGCACGTGGTCGTGGCCGGGCTCCGCGTGGTGGCCGGCGGGCTCGGGCACCGCGCCGTCGTGGCAGATCCCACCCTGGTGTACGACGACCGCCCGGGTGATCAGCGGACGCAGCGGCCCGAGTTCGTGGGCCACCAGCAGCACCGTGCCGCCCCCGGCGACGAAGGTGTGCAGCGCCCCGGCGAACGCCTCCTGGCTGGCGGCGTCGACCCCGGCGGTCGGCTCGTCGAGGACCAGCAGCTCCGGCTGGCCGGCCAGCGCCCGGGCGATCAGGGTGCGCTGCTGCTGCCCGCCGGAGAGGGTGGCGACGGGGTCGCGGGCCCGGTCGGCGAGCCCGACCGCCTCCAGCGCGGCGGTCACCGCGGCCCGGTCCGCCGCGCCGGGCGGGCGCAGTACGCCGCGCCGGGCGAGCCGGCCGGAGGCCACCACCTCGCGGACGGTGGCCGGCACGCCGCTGCCGGCGCCGAGGCGCTGCGGGACGTACCCGATGCGGTGCCACTGCCGGAAGCGGCGCAGCGGACGGTCGAAGAGGGTGACCGACCCGGAGCTGAGCGGCACCAGGCCCAGCGCGGCGCGGATCAGCGTGGACTTGCCGGAGCCGTTGGCGCCGAGCACCGCGACCACCTCCCCGGCGGTCACGGTCAGCGAGACGTCACGAAGCACGGGGCGGCCGTCGTAGCCGACCACCCCGTGCGCGACGGTGATGACTGGGGATGTCACGAGCAGCTCAACGCCGTCCTCAGGGTCGCAAGGTTGGTACGCATCACCGAAAGGTAGTCGCCGCCGCCGGGCGTCAGCCCCTCCAGGGGGTCCAGCACCGCGGTCTTCGCGCCGACCTCCTTGGCGATGGTCTCGGCCACCTTCGGGCTGACGAGGGTCTCGAAGAAGATCGTGGTGGCCTTGTGTTCCCGGGCCTCCTCGATGACCTCGGCGAGGCGCTGCGGGGCGGGCTCGTTCTCCGGGCTGAGCCCGGAGATGCCGATCTGCTCCAGCTTGTAGCGCTCGGTCAGGTAGCCGAAGGCGGTGTGGCTGACCACGATCTCCCGCCGCTGGCAGGTCTTCAGCCCGGTCGTGAACTCGGCGTCCAGCTTCTCCAACTCGACGCGCAGCGCCTTGGCGCGGGCGGTGTAGTCGGCGGCGCGGTCCGGGTCGGCCTGGCCGAGCCGCTCGGCCAGCTTGTCGCCGACGGTGGCCAGGCGGGTCGGGTCCAGCCACAGGTGCGGGTCCTTGGCGCCGTTCTCCTCGTGGCCGGGCTTCTCGGCCTTGCCCGACTCCTCGGGGTGGGCGTGGTCCTCGCCCCCGTGGTCATGGTCGTGGCCACCCGCGGCGGCGTCCATCAGCGGCTGCACGGTGGACACGTCGAACGCGCGGTCCTTGGCGTTCTGCTCGACGGCCTCGTCCAGCGCCGGCTGGAAGCCCTTGAGCAGGACGACCAGCTCCGCCTCGACGACCTGGCCGACCTGGCCCGGGTTCAGCTCCAGGTCGTGCGGCTCGGCCCCGGGCTTGACCAGGTTGCTCACCGTCACCGCGTCGCCGCCGACGCGCTCGGCGAGGAACTGCAGCGGGTAGAAGGCGGCCACCACGTCGACCCGCTGCGGGTCGGCGCCGGCCGTGCCGTCGTCGGAGCAGGCCGCGACACCACCCAGGGCGAGCAGGGCGGTGGTGGCGACGGCCAGGGTGCGCGGGGCGGAGCGGATGTTCATGCCATGAACTGTCCGCGACAACGATAATGATTGTCAAAAACGCATGCTTGCATGTCAGAGCAGCTTCACCAGGCCCGCAGTGACCAGCAGGGTGAGCGCCACCAGCCGGATCACCCGGGTCGGCGCCGTCTGCACCGACCAGGTGGTCACCAGCAGCGCGGCCACCGCCGCGGCGAGCAGCAGGGTGAACAGCCCGCCCACCACGCCGGGGGTGAAGAACGCGACCAGCACCAGCACCAGGGTGACCAGGAACACCGTCGTCGGGTTCGCCCGGGCCAGCCGGGCCGGCAGGGGGCTCTGCGTACGCTGCATCCCACAGACTCTACGAGGAGGAACCCCGTGCTGGTGACGAACCGGTTCGTGGTGGACGTCGATGTCGCCGACGAGTTCACCGAGCGGGCGCACGCCGCCCTCGCCGCGCTCGCGGCCCGCCCCGGTTACCTGCGCGGCCAGCTCGTCCGGGCGCTGGACGACCCGCGGCACTGGTGCCTGGTCACCGAGTGGGAGTCGGTCGGCACCTACCGGCGCGCCCTGGGCGGCTTCGACGTGAAGATCACCGCCGTGCCGCTGCTCGCCGAGTCGCTCGACGAGCCGTCGGCGTACGAGGCGCTGGCCAGCGCCGCGCCGGGCGGGGACGTCGTCGCGACCGCCAGCGATCGGGCCGCTGGTCCTTACCGCTGAGCCCGCGGGCACTACATTGCTTGCATGACCGCTCCCGGACCGGCGACCCCGCCGCCGTACCCTCCGCCGCCCGGCCAGCAGGAGGCGCAGCCGCCCGCCGTGCCCGGTCCGCCGGCGGAGCCGGGTGTGCCCGCCCCACCGGCCGGACCGGGGGTGGCCCCGCCGTTCGCGGCACCGCCCACGGAGGGGCGCAACACCCGGCTCTGGCTCGGGTTGGGTGCCGGGGCGCTCGCCGTGCTGCTCTGCTGCGGCGGTGGCGGCGCGGCCGTGGTGGGCCTGGCCGTGACCGGGGTGCAGGCCGTACGCGAGCAGGGGCGCACGGTCTCCACGGACTACTACCAGGCGCTCGTCGAGCGCAAGTACGGCGCGGCGTACGACCAGCTCTGCGACGACGCGCAGCGGCGCGAGTCACGCCGGGAGTTCGAGCGCCGGGCGGCCGCCGAGCCGCAGATCGCGACCTTCCGGGTGGGCGACGTGGACGCCGTCTCCCTCACCGTGCCGGTCGACGTGACCTACACCGGCGGCCGGCAGGACCGGCAGGAGGTCACCCTCGGCCAGGACCAGCAGACCGGCGGCATGGAGGTGTGCGGGGTGAGCTGACCCGCCCCCGGTATTCTGCTGGGCCCGGGACGGCACGGGTCGTACCGTTGTCCCGAACTGTTCGTTCCGTCCTTTGCCGCGTCCCCGCCGACCGCCAGTCGGCGTAGGAGGAAACATGCCAGCCGACCGTATCGACGCCGTCGTCAGCCTCGCCAAGCGCCGAGGCTTCGTCTTCCCCTCCAGCGAGATCTACGGAGGCACCCGATCGGCGTGGGACTACGGTCCGCTCGGCGTGGAGCTGAAGGAGAACGTCCGCCGGCAGTGGTGGAAGACGATGGTCCAGCAGCGCGACGACGTGGTCGGCCTCGACTCCGCCGTGATCCTGGCCCGCGACGTGTGGGCCGCCTCCGGCCACCTGGACGCCTTCGTCGACCCGCTGACCGAGTGCCAGTCGTGCCACAAGCGGTTCCGGGCCGACCACCTCGAGGAGGCGTACGAGGCCAAGCACGGCAAGCCGCCGGCCTCGCTGACCGAGCTGAACTGCCCGAACTGCGGCAACAAGGGCACCTTCACCGAGCCGAAGATGTTCAACGGCCTGATGAAGACCTTCCTCGGCCCGGTCGAGAGCGAGGAGGGCATGCACTACCTGCGGCCCGAGACCGCGCAGGGCATCTTCGTCAACTACAAGAACGTCGAGACGGTCGCCCGCAAGAAGCCGCCGTTCGGCATCGCCCAGACCGGCAAGTCGTTCCGCAACGAGATCACCCCGGGCAACTTCATCTTCCGCACCCGCGAGTTCGAGCAGATGGAGATGGAGTTCTTCGTCGAGCCGGGCTCGGACGAGCAGTGGCACGAGTACTGGCTCTCCGAGCGCTGGAACTGGTACCTCGACCTGGGCCTGTCGGAGAGCAACCTGCGCTTCTACGAGCACCCGAAGGAGAAGCTCTCCCACTACTCGAAGCGCACGGTCGACATCGAGTACCGCTTCCAGTTCGGCGGCACCGAGTTCGCGGAGCTGGAGGGCATCGCCAACCGCACCGACTTCGACCTGACCACGCACAGCAAGCACTCCGGCGTCGACCTGTCCTACTTCGACCAGGCCAAGAGCGAGCGCTGGATGCCGTACGTCATCGAGCCGGCCGCCGGCCTGACCCGCGCGGTGCTGGCGTTCCTGCTGGAGGCGTACGACGAGGACGAGGCGCCGAACACCAAGGGCGGCGTGGACAAGCGCACGGTGATGCGCTTCGACCCGCGGCTGGCCCCGGTCAAGGTGGCGGTGCTGCCGCTGTCCCGCAACGAGGCGCTCTCGCCGAAGGCGAAGGGCCTCGCCGCCGACCTGCGCAAGCGCTGGGTGGTGGAGTTCGACGACTCGCAGGCGATCGGCCGCCGCTACCGCCGCCAGGACGAGATCGGCACCCCGTTCTGCGTGACGGTCGACTTCGACACCCTGGACGACGACGCGGTGACCGTCCGGAACCGGGACACCATGGCCCAGGAGCGCATCGCGCTGGACCAGGTCGAGCGCTACCTGATCGAGCGCCTCCCCGGCTGCTGAGCTGCGACGGGGCCCCGACCGGCGCGGAAGTCGCGCCGGTCGGTGCCCCGTACACTTGTCCGGTGACCGCGCCGACCGTTCCCGCACTGCGCCCGCTGACCATCGGGCGGCACGAGGTGTGGCCGCCGGTGGTGCTCGCGCCCATGGCTGGCATCACCAACGTCGGCTTCCGGCGGCTCTGCCGGGAGCAGGGCGGCGGCATCTACGTCTGCGAGATGATCACCACCGTCGCGCTGGTCGAGCGGAACCCGAAGACGCTGCGCATGATCGCCTTCGGCGACGACGAGCGGCCCCGCAGCCTCCAGCTCTACGGCACCGATCCCGAGATCACCGCCGCCGCCGTGCGGATCGTGGTGGAGAAGGACCTCGCCGACCACATCGACCTCAACTTCGGCTGCCCGGTGCCCAAGGTCACCCGCAAGGGCGGCGGCTCGGCGCTGCCGTGGCGGCGCCGGCTCTTCGCGCGGCTGGTCAGGGCCGCGGTGGACGCCGCCTCGCCCGCTGGGGTGCCGGTCACGGTCAAGATGCGCAAGGGCATCGACGACGACCACCTGACGTACGTCGAGGCGGGCCTCGCCGCCCAGGACGCCGGTGTGGCGGCGGTCGCCCTGCACGGGCGTACGGCCGCGCAGCGTTACTCCGGCACGGCGGACTGGGACGCCATCGCCACGCTCAAGCAGGCCCTCGACGTGCCGGTGCTCGGCAACGGCGACATCTGGGAGGCCGACGACGCGCTGCGGATGGTGGCGCACACGGGCGTCGACGGGGTGGTCATCGGCCGGGGCTGCCTGGGCCGCCCGTGGCTCTTCGCCGATCTGGAGGCCGCCTTCGACGGCCGCCCGGAGCGGCGCCTGCCCACCCTCGGCGAGGTGGCGCGGACCATGCGCCGGCACGCCGAGCTGCTGGTCGACCAGTTCACCGCGGGATCCCGCACCCCCGCCCGGGGCGAGCGGGACGGCTGCACCGACTTCCGCAAGCACGTCGCCTGGTACCTCAAGGGCTTTCCGGTCGGCAGCGAGCTGCGCCGCGAGCTGGCCATGATCGAGAGCCTGGCCCAGCTCGACGACCTGCTCGGCAAGCTGGACCCGGCCGAGCCCTTCCCCGTCGCCACGCTGGGCCAGCCGCGGGGTCGCACCAACTCGCCCGGCAAGGTCTTCCTGCCGGACGGCTGGCTGGCCAGCCGCGACGACGACACCGTCCCCGAGGGCGCGGAACTGGCCGACTCGGGCGGCTGAGCCCTCCGCCCCGTCATGGCGAAGGGCCGACCCCTTGTCGGGGCCGGCCCTTTCGTCTGGTGGTTCGGGGTGTTGTCGCCGGTCAGGAGGTGTAGCCGCGGGTGGCGATCCAGTCGGCGAGGTTGTCCACGCTCATCCGGTAGGTGGCCTGGGTGGGGTCGGCGGAGTCGGCGATGGTGACGGTGTGGCCGTTGTCGCGGTAGCCGACGACGCTGATGTAGTGCCCGC